>JADGFH010000510.1 GCA_016743925.1 Labilibaculum sp. | reverse complement strand
AAATTAGGGAATACAACGGTAAAAGAAGTTCTTGCAGATATTGAAGAACAGAGTGACTTTAGCATCATGTATAGTAATAAATTTATTGATGTGGAGCGAAAAGTATCTATAGACATAACAGGTGCAAAAATTGAAAAAGTACTTGAACAATTGTTTGAAGATACAGATGTAAAATATACAGTAAAAGATAAATTTGTTGTCTTATCGGTAGATCATGGTTTAGATGCTACTCAGCAGAAAATAGTGACTGGAAAAATTGTTGATGAAAGCGGTTTATCCTTACCCGGTGTTACCATTTCTATCAAAGGAACAACAAATGGTACCATTAGTAATATTGACGGTGAATTTACGATTGGAAATGTAGAAGCAGAAAGTGTATTGGTATTCTCTTTTGTGGGAATGGAATCTCAAGAAATTGTTGTAGGATCTCAATCTTCTGTTACAGTTGTTTTAAAATCTAGTTCAATTGGACTTGAAGAAATTGTTGCTATTGGATATGGTGTGACTAAGAAAAGTGACCTGACAGGAGCAGTATCTACAGTTAAAGGAAAAGATATTTTGAGTTCAGGTGTTACTTCTGTTGCACATGCATTGGCAGGGAAAGCAGCAGGTTTAAATGTAACTCAGGAAAGTGCGCAGCCAGGTGGAGGAATGAAATGGCAAATTCGTGGATCGGCAACAGGACGTGATCCACTTGTTATTTTAGATGGATTTCCAATTACTGATAAAAATGAACCAGGAAGTGGAAATAGATACAATTCAGGTAAAAAGGCATCTACTTTAAATACAATTAATCCGAATGATATTGAGTCTATCGAGATTTTGAAAGATGCATCGGCTACGGCTATTTATGGTGCCAGAGCAGCTGGTGGTGTTATTATCATTACTACAAAACGTGGTTCTGAAGGGAAAGTTACTGTCGATTATAAGGGATCATATTCTGTACAAGATTTGTATAACCTGCCTGAAATGTTGAATCCAACCGATTTTATGGGAGAGAGAAATAAGGTACAGAGAGAACTTTTTATGCGTGACAAAGGAATTGCACCTTATGGAAATAAAGAGTGGTCTGAATTTGATGGACAATTTACGCCAACGTATTCGGAAAGTGATATTAAAAATTTCACTGGAGGAACAGATTGGTTAGATGAAATCCTTCGAAAAGGTACTATTAAGCAGCACAATGTAACGATTACTTCTGGTACTAACACTGCAAAATATTTATTCTCATTAAGTGCATTTGATCAAGAAGGTGTAATTAAAGGAAACGATTTTAACAGATATACTGGTCGTTTAAATGTAGATCAAGATTTAAACAAATGGTTAAAAGTTGGTATATCATCATCTTTTACATTGATTAATGAAAAGAATGTTCCTTTGGGAAATGACAGAAACCAGAGTTCTGGTATTATCCGTTCGGCTCTTCAATTTAATCCTACGATTGCTGTTAAAGATGAAAATGGGAATTACAATTTAGATCCAGATCAATCTTTCATACCCAACCCAGTTTCTTTATTGGAAATTGATGATGAATCGAAGAATGAAGATTTGTTTGTAAATTCTTTTATTCAGGCAAAGCCATTAAAAGGTTTGTTATTAAAGTTTTCTGCTGGTATGAATCGAAATTGGTCATGGAGAAATGCTTATTTACCAACAACTACTCTGTATGGAGAACGTGAAGGTGGTTTAGCTTCTCGTTCCTATAACGGAAAGAATGATTATTTGATGAATTTTATTGCTCAATACAGTAAAACGATTGCGGAAGATCATTCATTAAGCCTTATGGTGGGTTATGAATACCAAAAGTTTAAATGGGAAGGTTTTAACGCCTTGAATAACAAGTTCCCATACGATGGTGTAAAGTGGAATAACCTGAATCTTGGAGAACGAGAAAGGCCAGTTGTAGGTTCACATGGAGGTTCGTCAGAATTGGCTTCTTACCTATCGAGATTTAACTACTCTTACAAGAACAAATATTTGGTTACAGCGAATTTAAGAGTCGATGGATCTTCAAATTTTTCTGAAAACAACCAATGGGGTATTTTCCCGGGTGTTTCTGTTGCTTGGCGTATGACAGAAGAACCATTTATGAAAGACATTAGTTGGTTAAGTAATCTGAAATTAAGAGCAGGTTACGGACAAACTGGTAATGATAATTTAAGAGGAGTAAGAACTTACTATACTCCAGGTTGGAATTATGCATTTAACAGTGTTAGTAAGAGTGGTATCGGCTTAGATAATATTGGAAATCCTGATTTGAAATGGGAAACTCAAACTGATGTTAATATTGGTCTTGATTTTGGGTTCCTTAACAACAAAATTTCTGGTTCTATTGAATTATATGATCGTGTGATTAGTGATTTATTGGGAGATAGAAATTTATTGTCTTATCATGCTATTAATAAAATAAAATACAATCTTGATTCAGAAAAGCAGTCAAGAGGTATCGATTTTCAATTGAGCACTTTGAATGTGAATAGTACTGATTTTACATGGGAATCCAATTTCACATTCACATATTATCGTGACCGCTGGAGAAAAAGAGATTCTGCATGGAAACCAGATATTAATGGTGTAGAACAAGAAGTATGGGGAGCACAATGGCAGTATCAATCTGATGGATTAGTTGGTATTGATGAAGAAGTAGCTCATATGCCTGGTGCTGCACCCGGAACAATCAAGCTGAAAGATCTTAATGGTTATTTACGAGATGAAGCAGGGGAAAGAATTTTAGATGCAAATGGGAAACCACAATATTCTGGAACTCCTGATGGAAAAATTGATAATGCAGATAAAGTAAATATTGGTTATAATGTGCCAATTCCTGTAGGTTTTAACAACTCTTTTAAATACAAGAATTTTGATTTAAATGTATATGTACATGCGATGTTTAATCGTTGGGCTTATAACGATAACAGAACTTTCTATGGTGCAGAATCATTTAGACTTAAAGATGGAACGAATGTAATTACGGAAGTAAAGAATCGTTGGACATATGATAATCAATTAGCAAAATTCCCTTCTGTATTTCAAGCAAATTCAAGTTATGGACATGGTGATTTCTTCTTAGAAAAAGCTTGGTTCATCAGATTAAAGAATGTTTCCTTTGGTTACACATTGCCAAAAAATATTATGCCAAAAGGTTTCGAGAAAGTAAGAATTTTTGCTGATGCACAAAATCTATTTGTAATAACGCCTAATACTGGAATGGATCCGGAAACCGGAGGTGGAGCTTCTTATCCACATCAGAAGACATTTACAGCAGGTGTTGAAGTTAAATTTTAATCACTAAATTGATAATTAGATGAAATCTTATTTAAATAAAATAACAATTCTTCTCTTCGCAGTGGTTTTTTTCGCCTGCGATGAATTGGAGAGAGAGGATTTTAATCAGGTATATCCTGAGAATTTCTTTCAGAACGAAAATGATATAAAAAATGCAACAACAGCTATGTATCGCTTATTCCATATAAATTCCTACGGTGGAGGAGGAGTTTATTCATTCGGACGAGGAGGTAATAATATTTACACTGAAGTTGCGACTGATATTATGGATTGTCAGTGGGGTGATGGTGGATCATGGGCTACATTTAACACCCATAAATGGACTGCTGAAAATCCAATGGGCACTCATGATGTTTATTGGAAATACAATTGGTTGAGTAAAGGGGAGTCTATTATAAAAAGTATTACTGAATCTAATGTATCTGACGAAGTCAAAGATAAGTACATCTCTGAAGTAAAAGGATTACAAGGATGGTTAGCATTTGTATTATACGATTTATATGGCGGTGTGCCAATTGCAAATGAAGAAGTATTGGCCGATTTAGATAACGAAGTGTATTTGCCAAGGTTAACGAATGCTGAAATGATAACTTATATTAAGTCAAAGTTAAATGATGCAGCAGATTTTTTACCATATTCGTATGCTTCATCTGATTGGGGTAGATTAACCAAAGGTGCTGTAAAAACTCTTTTGCTTAAATTGCATTTGCACGAAAAGAATTATACTAAAGTTGAAGAATTGGCTCGTGAGTTAATGACTGCTGATTATGGATACAGTTTGCTTGCTAATTATCAGGATAATTTTTCTATCGATAAGGATATCAATGCGGAGACTATTTTAGCAATTCCTTGTAATATTGATGATTTTAAAAATGGTTGGATTGCTCACGTATTGCCTTACAACTTCCCGTATTCGGCTCCTGCTCAGAAATGGAGTGGTTACCGAATGGAATGGGATTTCTATCATACTTTTGAAGCGAATGATTTAAGATTAGAAACTATCGCTGCTGAATATGACGGAACTGATGGTGTGACATATAACGAGCAGAACCCCGGAAATCACTTGGTAAAGGGAGCTTTGCCTTTGAAATATGGTGTTGATCCAAATCATTTGGGACATGGTGCTGGTAATGATTTCCGAGTTTTTAGATATGCTGATGTTATTCTTTGTTTGGCAGAAGCTATTAACAATACGAATGGTACTACCGCTGAAGCTTATGATTTGGTAGATATGATTAGAACGAGAGCTGGTTTAGCTGGTTTAGACAGAACAATGTCGGTATCTGAGTTGAACGATGCAATTTTGATTGAGAGAGGTCATGAGTTGTACTGTGAAGGACATAGACGTGCAGATTTAATTCGACATGGTAAATTTGTTGAGTATGGACGTTTAAAAGCAGATAATTTGGCTGAAGATTATAAAGTACTTTATCCAATTCCTAACGATGCAATTTTGGAATCAAAGGGTGCTGTTGTTCAAAATCCTGGATATTAATTTTAATTATTAACAAATATTGTTAAGTTGAAAATTTATTAATTGAGCGGCGCAGGAAATTATACTTGTGCCGCTTTTTCTTACTTGATTTTATTAAAAATAAATATAATTCATCAATTTTTAAAAATGAAACTTAAGAAATCGGAGCAGATTATCAT
>JADGFH010000509.1 GCA_016743925.1 Labilibaculum sp. | reverse complement strand
AATGTATAATTCTTCTTTAAAACAGCTAGATCCAGACCATAAGCGTGCTATTGCATGGTATTTAGGGTTTCTGGATTATGATGATGTTGGAGTTGATTTAGGGGAAGGAGAGGATTCTACTTTACGGACAAAACATAAGGAATTGTTTAAAGAGCCCTTGGAGAATAAGATACTAAGCAAAGAGTATCACAAATTCAAAAACTGTGACTCTTCAGTACCGGGGAATGATTTGCCCCAAAACCCTGTACAATCGTTCTTGCTTCAAGCGGATTCTCTAAAAGAAAACTTCAAAAAGAAGAAAGATAAATTGATTGACTTAAACGCTAGTACAAATGAAGCGTTTTCAGTAAGAGAAGAATTATATCGTATCATTGATAATCTTGAGGAAATTGATTCGATAATAAATTTATCAATACCAGAAACAGCTAAAGAAAGGGATCTTAAAAGCACATTCGATACAATAATTAAAGCAGAGAAGTTAAAACTCAGCCATAAAGTAATTCTAGAGAAATACATTGGAGGTATCGGAAGAGCTAATGGCTATAAATGGCATGATCGTTCTATTTTAGCCAGTGCATTAACCTATAGCTTATTATCCCACTTTGATGAAGCCAAAGCAAACTATTTAGGCTTACTAATTATAAATCATGAGGAGGACTCAAATTCAGATGTCTTGAAAAAAGCAACTATTGGACTCTTTCTATGCATCGCATTGCAATATAGAAACAAAAGACAAATCAGAAGAGTACAGCAAATGTTTAATAACCTTGTAAAGATACCGAATGTTCGGAAGACCCTAAAGGCGACATTAACAATAATTCTAGATAACAAACTCCGAAATGAATATCATATTAAAGAAATACAATCAGATGATTTATATATTAGAAGCGTACCCTTCTATAAGGGAAATCAATTATTTGATGAGGTCTTTGTTAAAAATTCATTGAATATTGATACCTCACATTTTACCAATCTTTTAGCAGAGTCTATATCTTTGACCAAATTCTTGAAATATTCTGTTCTATATTCCTATGAAAAACTGTCTATAGAACAAGTAGAAGAGTTGATTTTAATATTTGAGAATGAGATAGATCAGTTAAATAAGTTGCATGCTGAATTTCCAGAAGTCTATCCATGCCTATTAGAAGATCACCATCTTTCTGAATTACTTACATTAATCCTTTATAAAAGCCCATATCTAAATGAATTAATAAAAATTTCTACGGACACAGACAGCCAGATACTTCTCTTGAACACATTATATGACATAATTGAACTTAGTGATGATAATCAATTTGCAATATGGACTTTAATAGAAATAGCTCAACGATACGAAAAAAATAAAAAAATTAATGAGTCTATTAATATTCGTCATAAACTCAAAGAGATTGATCCAAATAACAAATTTAATTTACATGCATTAGGCCGGTGTTACCAAAATCTTGAAAAACATGAAATAGCATTAAAATATCATTTGGATTTTCACAATTTAGACCCTGGTAATTTTTATAATTTAAAAAGCTTAGGTTTTTGTTTCAGGATGCTAAATAGATTTGAAGATGCAATAGATTTCTATAAGAAAGCCTTTAGAATAAAAAGTGATGATATTCAAATTTTAGAAAACATCGCTTGGTGTAGTTTCATCTTAGGTGACATAGATACTACACATCAATTTTATTTAAAAGAATTAGAAATACACAATAATGATTGTGCATTAATGAATTTGGGACACGTTCATCTTATTAGACACAACAAACAGAAGGCATACAGTTATTATGAAAGAAGTTTGGTAATTTGTAAGTCACCATCATTTTTCTGGGATGGAATGGAAGATGATTTCCAACACCTTGAACAATACGGAATCACAAGAGAACAATACGACAAAGTTTTAGCAGAACTCAAACAAAAAATAAAACAACAAGAAAAATAAATCCATATCTTTACACCAAACAAAAACGAAAGCCTATTGAAGTAAATAAAAAATAACATATATAAAAACACTGCGTTTTTCAGTGGACTTCTTTTCAGATAAAACCGCCAATTTTAAAAGAGCAAAAGAAAACCATGAAGAATGCGCCAAATGGCGTGTTCTCCTTTTCGGTTTCAATTTGCTCGCGTGCTTGGCGGTACGTATCTGAGGTTGTTACTGGATTGGGTTCACGCCTCTTTTAAATCTAAACTAACCTGTTTGAGAACCCCAGACACAAACAGATATATTATGAAACGAGCAAAATTCAGATTAAACCGCCAAGTAATTCTTATTCTCGCTCTATTTGCAATCTTCATTTTCCATTCAGAGATTACTAATGCCCAAAAGCATTTAGATTGCATCTATGCCAAGAAGTCGAACATCTTAAATCCTGACACCTTGAAATTGGGATCGGATAAGTACAAGATTTTTTGGCACTTTGTGAAGTATACAAACAAAGAAATCAAAGATTATCCGCCTCTTGAAGTAAAAGCTGAGTTTAAAAAATTGGGAATTACACTGAAAGATGATTCTAGATTTTCTAAGGCTTATATTTTCTTTGATACATCATTGAAAAATCACAAAAAATCATGTGAAAACATTGCTTCTTTTAAAGATCTAGCTCCTTAAAAGATGAACGTGTTAGCAAATTGTAAAATCGTCAATCTTCTGATATAATCAGAAGATGCCAGAAAAATTTGAAACTACTGAATTAATGTTACAATCTGTTGACTCTAATGAGTCAATAGATTCTACTAGGCAGGATCGGGCACAAGTAGATTTAGAACATTTAGACTTCAAGGCGAAGCAAAGAGAAAAGCAAAGAAAAATTCATAAAAAGCTTGAAAATGGAGACCGCTTAAAAGCTGAATCTGATTTGGAAAACAGTTTAAATAGTTTGGGTAATGAAATTATTACAGAAGATAACCTAGTTCACTTTGTCGAAGAAAATTTCTCAGGGAACAGAGAAATTTATGAAGCGGCCAAGAACTACTTGGATAAGCAAGCTTTATTTGGGAGAAAAGTAAAAGATGAGGAATTAAAAACAAAACTGACTTCGATGGAAATAGAAAAGAGCACGCTATCAATCGAAGACAAAATTATTGGTTATAAAGAACAATTAGCTACCGAAGGAAAATCTCAGAGTGAAATACTAAGAATACTTATCACCAAATACGAAGGAAATGATTCAATTCCTGTATTAATTGAAGCTTGGCAGAACATGTTAGCGTTGCATAAGTATAGTGAGAATAAACCACCGCAGGAGCGTAAAGCAATTCAGTCAATTATTGCCAATGCCGATCTATCTTCTGAGAACTCTTTTGATTTGGCGTTGACTGAGATTGAGAACAGTTCGGAGATTAGCGAGACGATCAAAGAAGAAATTGTTTTGAAATTTGGAAAGATTTCATCTGTGGGTGAGATGGATTCGACTCTTAACCAACTAAAAGATCACAAGGAAGGTATTGAGAAAGCGATTTCTGGAAAAGAGGAAGTAAGGAACACTCTTGAAGGAGAGATTAGTGATTTGAAGAAGGAGATTGAGAACACTGAACCTTTTTCGAAAGAACGTGAGAAATTAGAAAAGAAGTTGGAGGCGAAGGTAGGAAGCTTAAAGACTGCTGAATCTGAAATCAGAGAGTTAAAGGATAATGCACCAGAGGATATTTTATTTCCCCTTCGTGAAGGATTTACCGCCAAGCTAGATTCTGATGGAAGTCGAATAATTAGTATTGATGGGTTGAATTTTGATTTAAAAATTCCTGACAACAAAATGCCATTTCAGGGACGCAAGAATATGCTTACTGTGAATCTTGCTTTCAATTATAACGCATTACATAAATCAGGAATGGAAGGCTTGTTTAATCCGCCGTTAGGAAGTGGTGATGTGCCTGATAAGAATCACCGTATTTTATCTAGTAAAATTCTCTCTAAACTAGGCTATCCCACAGACACGATTCTCTCCAACGATCACATCAAACAATTGAAAGACGATCTAAGTATGCTTAAACAGAAAGACAGCAACTCTACTGGAATGGAAGATGCTACTGCCTTAGGTATTTATGATATCTCCACTCAGGAAATTAAAATGAATCGACTAACTGAATGCCTTTCCTTTATCAAACAGAACAGGGGAAAGGGGATCGGGTTTGAGGAGTTGAAATCTAAGCAGTGAGATACTCTTAAAAATTTGTAATGATATCTTGAAATTTTCTCTTGTATTTAGGGGAATCTAAAAATGATAATTTTCTTTCACCGTCTAATAATTCTAATTTAAATTGCTGATAAAATGATGTGTCTGGGTCGGATTCTTTTTTCTTTTGAGTATTGGCTAAATCAAAAAGATTTGTAATCGCTTTTGCGACAGCACGTCTTTCACCTGTTTTTATTTGAGGAATCCAGTTTTTATTCACAAGAGTATCGAATAATTCACAAAGTTCTTGCTGAGATCCTAGCCATTCAATTCTTCTTTGAGCATTTTCTATAAAAGTGATTTTGCTAGTTAATGTATTGGTATTAATTTGAGGATTCAATACTAATAATCGTTGTTCAATAAAATCAATGAGAATATTTGTTACTAAATCAGAAATTTCTTTAGTCATAACTACACCTTCAAGCACACTAAGTTGCTTGGTCTTATCTTTCAAAATACTTTGATAAAGTATCAGGAGGTTTTTCAGAATAATGGTTTCGTCATCAATTCCATGAAAGAAATGATATTCTTTAGTATTCTTAAGAATACTCTCATACTCGTATGTTAAATTATGAAGATACTCTTCAAGAAATTCACTTATTTCATATCGATTTTCATTACTTATTTTGGGATCATTTAATTGGGCTTTAGCTTTTTCAATTTTCTTTGAATATAATTCATTTTCATGTTCAGAAACCTCATAATAAAGATCAAATATTTTAATAATATTGATTGATATTTTTATTTCATCTGATGTGGATTCAACAATATATGGGAAAGATCTAAAG
>JADGFH010000508.1 GCA_016743925.1 Labilibaculum sp. | reverse complement strand
TTTTTATCTGACATGACAAGAATTTTCCATTCGTTCTAACTGCGAAGTTATAAATATACTAAGTAATGACTTATCAATCCAAAGGAAAAGTGCATATGTTTATGAGCAACAAAAAAGGCTTTTCCAATGGAAAAGCCTTTTAAATAGATATCTATTTGATTTTCTGATTAATTCAATTTTGGCATTACAACATTTCCTGTAACGCGTAATTTTACTTCTGAATCAACAGGATCGTTAGTAATTACAGTAATCATCTTATTTTGACGACCTCTTTTTCCTCTTGAGTTAAAAACAACTTTAATTTCTGTCTCTTGTCCAGCCTTAATAATTTTTGTGCTTGGCGCAATCGCAGTACATCCACAAGATGCTTTTGTTTTTCTAATGATCAAATCTGATTTTCCTAAATTTCTCATTAAGAAAGTATGCTCTGCTTTTTCGCCTTGAGTTAATTGTCCAAAATCAAATACATTTTTTTCAAATTTCACTTTAGGCGATTTTGCTAATTCATCTTTTGACATAGCCGAAAAATCTTCAATTAAATTAGCACTAACCGTTAAGCGATTACCTGGCTTGTATTCTTGATTTATTAAAACGTCTAAGTAATCAATTACGAAACCCCAATCCTTTTTAAGACTTGCATTATAAGATGCAACAATCTTTCCTTTTTGTTTTGGTTCTAATTTTTCTGGAACCAAACGAAGCGTTAAATGAGCAGGTACTCTTTTAAATCCGATGCTAATAGGCTTATCGCTTTCATTGTAAACTTCCATAACGCTTTCCTTTACGTCTGTATTTTTAACCTTAGTAAAAGAAAGGTGATTATTCTTTAAACGTAAACCAGACATTTCGCGAGGAAATAAATCAACAACAGTTTTTACACGTTCAACTACATTACCTTTAATTCTTAAAATAGTAATTGCTGGGTTTGTATTTGCTGTAATTGTAACTGTTTTACTAAATGGACCTGGACGATTTTTAGGATCAAAAGTAGCTTTAACAAAACCCATTTGACCTGGCGCAACAGGCTGCTTACTCCACTCTGGTGAGGTACACCCACAAGATGATCTCACATTATTAATAATAACAGGTTGCTTTCCTGTATTAATAAATTCGAATGAGTAAGATGTTTTACCATCTTCCTCCTTAAATGTCTTGAAATCATGCTCCTTCGAATCAAATTTCATTACTGGCTTCACATTCTGAGCAGAAACAAATAATGTGCTTCCCAAAATGGCAACTACCAACAAATAAAATATTTTTTTACTCATATCAATTAAATATTTTAATTACAGTGACTTTGTTTATTACGACAAACTATTTAAAGAGTTTTAAATTCTTTCGTAAATTTGGTTTAAGTATACAAAATTAAAAAAAAATAGCTAAATGGATCTCAGAATATCGTTAAATAGTTGTTAAGCCCAATAATATTCCACAAAGCTATTTCCGTAAAAGCTTTTACCATTATTATAATCAATACAATCCTAAAAACAATTACCTTTTCGAAATATCCACTTTGATACAAAACAAAAACCAATCCAATATTTACATCTCAATTAAAATATTGGAATGACTATTGCTTAATAAGACGAGTGATTCAATACCAAACAATTAGTAGATTTGCACTTTATAAAGAATAAAACAAGCAGGAGGTCCTAAAGAAAATCTTTGGTATATTTAGGTTGTTTTTTGCATTAAGCTGATTTTCGACAAATAAAAAATTAACCACATATGACCGATTTAAAAACCAAAATTAAAGCATTCTCAAAATCAATTAATGCTGAAATTAAAGATATAAGAGCTCATTTACATACGAATCCGGAATTATCTTTTAAGGAAGTTGAAACTTCAAAGTTTATTCAAAATTATTTAAAAGAAATAGGAATCCCTTACAAAAGTGGCTTTGCTAAAACGGGTATTGTTGGAAAAATTGAAGGTAAAAATCCAAACAAAAAAGTAATTGCTTTACGTTCCGATATGGACGCTTTACCAATTACAGAAAATCCACAAAACAAATATTGTTCTATTAATAATGGCGTAATGCATGCTTGTGGACATGATATGCACATGGCTAGTTTACTTGGTGCAGCAAAAATATTAAGCAAATTTAAAAATGAATGGGAAGGAACAATCTTGCTAATTTTTCAGCCAGGAGAAGAATTATTACCAGGCGGTGCTAAATTAATGATGGAAGAAGGAGCTTTGCAGCCTGAACCAGAATGGATCTTAGGACAACATGTTCTACCGGACATGCCTACAGGAACAGTTGGCTTTCGATCGGGAATGTATATGGCGTCGGGAGATGAGATTTACCTAAACATTAAAGGTAAGGGAGGCCATGCCGCAATGCCTCATAAATGTACGGACAATGTTCTTATTGCATCTCATATTATTATTGCGTTGCAACAAATTGTAAGTAGACATTGTGATGCCAGAATACCTACCGTACTTTCATTTGGAAAAATGATTGCCAATGGTGCTACCAATATTATCCCCGAAGAGGTAAAAATAGAAGGTACTTTTAGAACCATGAACGAAGAATGGAGAACAAAGGCCAAACAATTAATCACCAACATTGCAAAATCAACAGCTTCTGGAATGGGTGCAGAATGTGATGTGGATATTAGGCATGGATATCCTTTTCTTGTTAATGATGAAGATTTAACTCACGAAGCCAAGCAAAATGCAATTAATTTACTCGGTGATGACAGTGTTGTGAACATGGATATTAGGATGACAACCGAAGATTTTGGCTTTTACTCTCAAAAATACCCAGTTACCTTCTATCGTTTTGGCGTTAAATCGGACAAAAATGGTTCGTTACACACAGCAAATTTTGAAGCAAATGATGATGCTTTAGAGACATCAATGAATACAATGGTGTGGTTGGCAATCTCACATCTGAAAAAGTAAAAGCATCAACCTATTGCTTTACAGTGCATTATAAAAGTGAATTTTTTATTCAAAAAGGATAAAATACCTGAAACTCTTATTTAGGCTTATTGATCATTATTTAATCTGTTTCAAAATAATACATTTCTATGGGAATTTGTTTCTCCATTAAAAATATGATATTACATTTGTCATAGTATTAACACTAAAATTTAAAGAAAATGGCTTACGTAATTAACGAAGACTGTATCTCTTGCGGTTCTTGTGAAGGAGAATGTCCTGTTGAAGCAATCTCTATGGGTGATGAGCATTATGTAATTGACGCAGATCTTTGTACTGACTGTGGTACTTGCGTTGACGCTTGTCCTGTAGAAGCTATTCACGCAGAATAATCGTAATTTACCGATATTTAAAAAGCCAGTGATCAAATCACTGGCTTTTTTTATTTAATAGACAATTGCATCCATTTTAATATCGTGTTCATCAATTGGAACATCAACCAAAACCTGAAAGTTGAAACAAATACCAACTTTATAAGCGCTTAAGGATTGTAACAATCGATCATAGTATGCTTTTCCTCTGCCCATTCTGTTATTTGCTTTATCGAATGCAACTCCTGGAATCAAAATCAAATCAATTTCATCTTCAGCCATAAATACTGAACCATCAGGCTCGGGTATTCCATAATTTTCGCCATCGACCAATTGCTCTTTACCTGCAAATATTTTTAAATCCAGCGTTTCCCCTTTAACACTAGGAAGAATTACTCTTTTCTCTTTTGCCCATTTACAAACAAAATCATGAGAAAACACCTCGTCATTCATCGACCAGTACAACATTACTGTTCTAGCTTCTTTAAATTCATTCAAACTCTCCAATTTCTCGAGAATAGGAATTGACATTTCCTTACGTTGTTGGGTGGAATAATCCTGCTTAAGCAATTTTATTTCCTTTCGGATAATTCTTTTTTGATGGTCGATGTTTGTTGTGTTCATTATATAGGTCTATTCGTAAATATCTGTTCGTCTGTCTTCAAAAGCGTTATTCAATGGAGTTATCATTTTGTTTCTGGCAAGTAAAGGATCAATATCAACAGTCAAAACTTCTTCCCCTTTATTCGCTTTTGCAAGAAGCTCACCTTTTGGACTAACAATTATTGACTGTCCCGTAAAACAAAGCTCTTTTTCGGTTCCAATTCGATTTGCTGTTGCAATGAATATTCTATTTACCAATGCATAAGAAGGAATTACCGATTGTGCATATGGCAATACCAAATTAGAAGGATGCAAAATAATGTCGACTCCTTTCAATGCCAATTTACGCCAAACTTCAGGAAACATCCAATCGAAACAAACCAGCATCCCAATTCTCACACCTTTAATTTCAAAAACCGGCAAACCTAAATTGCCTTGCTTAAATATCTTCTTTTCATTCATGAAAAGATGCAGTTTCCGATAAGTTCCAATAATTCCATCTGCATTTAGTAATACCGAAGAATTGTATAAATTGTCCTTTTCTTTTTCTGCAAAACCAGTAGCAATCGTAAAGTCATACAATTTACATTTAGCTTGAAGAAAATCTATAAAAACACTATCGCTAATCGTTTCAGCTAAATTAAAAGCTTCTTCCTTAGAATTAAAATTGTAGCCCGAATTAGCCAACTCTGGTAATACGACCAAATCGGCCTCTTTAACTTTTTCCATCAAATTGGTTAAGGAAGCCAAAGTTGATTTTAAATCTCCAAAAATTGGAGCGAATTGAATAATCGCTAGTTTCATTGCATTACGAATTAAGGTTGATAACCAGACTCTCGAAGCAACATTCCGTAATCATTCATCTTCATTAAATCGACAAGACTAAATTCTTCATGCTTGTCCATGTATTGCTTTACAATTTGTAAACCAACCCATATTCCTGTTCTAGATGGTGATTCCTGCGGCATGCCAGGCGTAAAAGGTCCATCATTCACATATTTAATAATAGTTCTGTAATCTGTGCTAAACAAATGTTTTTGTTCGATTACATATCCCCACATTAACTCCTGGTTAGCAACACACCAATC
>JADGFH010000507.1 GCA_016743925.1 Labilibaculum sp. | reverse complement strand
GGGTAAGCCGATCCCATTTGAATCTGTTATTTTACCAGTTACATCTTTTTTTCCCTTTTGAATTTTCTTTTTAGAATTGATTTTTGAAATTATTATCTGATTTCCAGAAATTTGATACTTTACATCTTGATTCTCGAAAATCTTATCCAAAATCACCTTTACGCTAACGTTTTCGGAATTTAAACTAATTTTACGCTTAACATTTAACTCATCATTTTTGTACAAAAACTTATAGTCCGATTGTTTCCGAATTAATTCAAACACCTTTTCCAAACTTGTATTGGTCACCTTTAACGAGATTTCGTTTTGCTTGGAAATACCACTAGCCATGGTAGCAAATGTACTTAAGAGTAAAATTAACAGTGTTAATTTGCTCACTCGACAAATTCTTTCAAATTGTCTTCGAATCAAATTAACAGTAATTGTTCGATTTTTTTTCATAAATTTGATGATTAGATTATTTAACAATTGGTAGCCTGTTTCAAGCAGGATACCTTTATATTAGTTTGGGAAATATTAGTCGTATTTTCCAAACTTTTTTCACTTCCAATTTATACTTCCATTTATATAATTTTAGGGTTTATATTTTGGCTTTTATCTTCAATAAACTAAGGCCTTATAATTATTTTTCGATCTTTTTTGTCATATCTAAAATGGGTAATTTTGGTAATTGCATCCAAGGCCTCCTGTATTGATTCCTTATCAAAATCACCCGTATATTGATAGGATTTTATCTTCTCATTTTGAAATTCAATTTCCACATTATAAAACCGCTCCAATTTTTTCGCGATATTTCCAAAACTTTCGTTCCTAAAGGATAATCGTCCTTCTCGCCATGAAAGCTCCAATTGTGGATCAAATTTTGATTTTCTTATCAAATGAGTTTTTTTGTTATAGCTAAGTTTTTCTCCAGGTATTATCACCTTAGATAATCTTTTCAGAGGAGCTTGAAGGCTAACATTTCGCTTTTTCTTATTATAGGTCAATTTTTCGCCTCGACTCACCATTTTATTAGACTTAAGCTTGCTATTTGCCGTTGGATAAGTCACATTTACTTTTCCTCTTACAAGTGATGTTTCAATCTCTAGATCACTTGGATAAGCCTTCACATTAAATTCCGTACCCAATACATTAATTCGGGTATCTCCAGCTTCTACAATAAAAGGTAGTTTCTTGTTGTGCGCAACCTTAAAAAAGGCCTGACCTGTTAGTAATACTTTTCGTTCATTATTTACAAAATGATCGGGAAATTCCAGTCGAGTATCCGACGCCAACCAAACCACTGTACTATCGCTAAGAATAATTTTAGATTGTTCTCCACGAGCTACAACAATCTGATTGTATTTTACCAATTCATTATTTAAGACAACATAGTCCCAAACCTCTACCAGTCCTATGGCTATAACCAATATAGCTGCATATCGTAACAACTGTTTCCCAATAGTAAATGTTTTCTTACGTTTAATTTTTCCCTTCAGGCTCTTCAGATCCTTTTGTACAAAAGAAGTATCCGTATTTTCCTTTTCGTAAGCCTCCAATACTTCTTTTGTCTTTGCAAAGTTCTGTAGCCCTGACTCATCCTCCTGTAAGTATAGAAGTAACATCTCATTCTCTTTTTCAGTAGTCTGATTGAATAAGAATTTGAGATATTTATTATGATGATCTTTTTTTTCCATTTTTCACTTTGTCATTATCCCCTATTACCTTCATAACGACTTAAAGGCAAAATACCCTATGGAAAAAGATATCTTTTTTGTTTTAAATTTAAAATAATAAAATCGACAAGCTCTATCTGCTGATTTACTTGGGATTACAAAAAGGAATATTTGGAAGTTTATTTCTTATTTTCTCAAAGGAGTTGAGTTTAATAAGCCATGATCTTGTAATAATAGAAACAAAATAAGACAGATGTAATTAGGTTCACATTGCTACGATTACAACTCATTAATAGCTATAGGTTCTAAAGAACATCTATTAAAAAGGCAATAAGGAGTGTTTCGGGCAAGTAATCCTTTAATTGAAATCGCAAAATCTTCAATGCTTTTGAGATGTGTGCTTCCACTGTTTTCACTGATATTTCTAGCTCGGCAGCAATTTGATGGTACTTCATTCCCTTATTTCTGCTCAAATCAAATATTTTCACCGTTAGTTGAGGAAAGGTGCTTATTGCTTTCTCAATTTGATCTATGATTTCCTGCTGCTCTAATGGATCGGAAAAACATTTTTCCTCTTGCGAAACAAGATACAAGATACTCGCGCGATATTTATCCTTAATTTGATTTCTCTTCAATTGATCTAAGCACCTATTCTTAACGCTTCTATACAAATAGGCCTCCATTTCGGTAGAATCAGGTTGCAATTCCCGTTTGTCCCACAGTTTTAGAAAAACATCCTGTACCAAATCACGGCTCAGTTCAAAATCTCGCATAAATGAATTGGCGTAAAAACATAGATTAGAATAGTAAGCCTCAAAAAAGAAACTTAAGCCATCATCTTTGCTTTCTATATTTTTCAAATCACCACGCATAAACTTCAATTCTAAAAATCGATCTTGCATTAAACGTTTGGAACAATTGATAAAATTATAAAAAAACATCAGAATATAATATCCTCTTCAATATTTCATAACAATATGATAAGTACCGAGGATTTATGACACTAGCATTACTATTTTTTATATTCTGTTAGTGGAAATCTTATAATGTTTTTTTAAACATCTTGAGAAATAAGATGGGTCAAAAAATCCTACTTGACCCGAAATTTCAGTTATACTTTAGTAATCGGATTTCAATAATCGAGCAGCCTCATTTTCATTTTTTATACCTTCTCGACCTTCTTTATACCTCGTCGGTTAAAAATGATTCGATAACGGCGATAGCTAGTTTCATCATCGAGTTTAAATCGAAGTACCATATTTACAAAGTAGACTTTTTCTCCAGATATCTTCTCAAACTCATCGTTTTCCTTCAAATAATACAGTGGAATTTCCGGGTTATCCATTTTCTGAATAAAGCGCGAAACGTTAAATCGGATAATATCTACCACACCTGTAATGTTGTAGTTTCCATATGAATTGTCGAGCGCTTTTTGATCTAATCGAAGTAGTTTACGATAAAAAATAATCTTCTCTCCTACACCACGGCTTTCCACATCGACAATTCGCGAGCGATCGCGATGTCTCATCACTCGTAAAGGAACACTGTCTTCACGAACAAAATCGAAACTCTCTTTACACCAGCCAATTTTCTCATCTCCTTTTACCCTAATAACCGTTTTATGATCAAAAAAACGTTTATTAATCTTTCCTACTAAATAAAGTCGGCTTAAATCTTTAATGCGATCTTTTAACATGTAGATAATAACCAAAGCCACAAATAAGGGCATGGTGAATGTTCCAAGACTTTTCTGGAAAATAAAGGTAAGTGCTGCACCAAATATCATTGCCAAACCTGCTGCCAAACTATACAAGATTTGCATTACAAATACGCCTTCTTTTTTCTTACGAGAAGTAAGTAACAACTGACCTTCAAAGTACTTTCGAAAAGCACCATTACGATGTACAAACCATCGATTTTTATCATTTGGTTTTTCTTCTACAACCAAATACCCCTTGCTTCGTTTGTAATCATTTTCCCCTCTTATCAATTCTAAAATTACATTCTTACTTTGCTCGAAATCGGAATGATGTAGTTTTCGCAAGCCTCGGTACAAATAGTGAGAATGTTCCTCGAACTGATTGCTCATAAATTCATCACCAAACAAGTAGTAATCGAACATCTCTTTACGGATGGTAGGCACATTTACAATTCTGCGTAAATCACGATAACGACCACCAATCTTTTTTACATTAGCGATGTATTCACCAACTAAAAACTTACGATCATCAGCCAATTCATTACGAATTATATGCTGTATCTCTCTGCGCAAAGCCGACCGAAGAATCGTATGAAACATTCGAATATGATACTCGTAATTTGCCTCATTCTTAATTGTTGGATGATTGGCAACATTCTGAAAAGCATCTTCTAAATATTTAAATACCGAATGATTTCCCAAAGCAATATCTCTCAGCAGATAAGGAGGTGTAATCAATCGAATATTCGAATTAAAATCATTGTAAAAGTCTTCTTTCTGATAAGTTGAGGAATTAATGTCCAGACTACTTGGCACAAACAACCAAGTTTTCACCGACAATTCGTTTACCTTAAGATCCTTACGAGGCTCATAGCCCATTTTAATTTCTACAGAAAACTTATCATGTACTTTTACAACTTCATTGATCATAGGCTACTTATCTCTTTTTTTTGTGAGTAATAATTTTAGACAAAGATACTGATTTAGTTCCAATCGTTCTTAAGATACACACCCTATATAAAAAGGATTTAATTCTAAACCGTTTGCACTAAACACAACTTCCACTTCATTAGTATTATGTGCTATGTTTTTTTTAATATAGCTTTACATAAAAATAAATCTTCCTTATGCAATTAGGACACAATCTGATTTAGTTTTAATAAATACATACTATTTATATTGATTATTTACTCGATAATAACGATTTTTAGTATTGCTTCAGGAGATTATATTGTTCATTTAGTTCTAAAAAAATGCACTAGAATAAGTACGTTACTCATCCAGTTATGTCTTAGTATGTTACTCTTGCAAGTTAAAATTACAGGTAATGAGGTTCGAAATTGATTGACTCCTTTATTAAATATTACATGCGAAAAAAACTAGCCTGAAATGCGAAATAGTTCCGAAAAGGAAATCATAAGTCAAGAGCTTCATAAAATATTAAGTCTTCTTTACCTTTCTAAAAAAATTGACTTATGTGGCAGTGAACTTGATTTTTTACATCGTCGTATTTCAAGAAGGATATCGGTAACAAACACCAAAAACCATCAAGGTTATCTGGAATATTTACAGAATAATACTAAAGAATTTGATGCACTACAAGAT
>JADGFH010000506.1 GCA_016743925.1 Labilibaculum sp. | reverse complement strand
GACACTTATATAATATTTTAAAATTTGTTGATTTGTCTAACGATAAATTTGATGCTAAAAATTTTAGGTTCGATGCTAAGATATATATAAACTTCATTCAAGCTCAAATGTCTTCCTATGAATTGATGTTGTTATTTTATAACATTATGTATTTTCCAAACACGAAAGATTTGGTTATAAAATATGGTGTGTTGGATAATCTTGCCTTGGAAGATTTAATAGACAGTTGTACGCATACAGAAATAACAGGAATAACACTTAAATCAAGATCTGAACTTATAAAGAGTAGTTTCACACAGGATTTTAAAACAAAAGATAAAGTATCAAATTTACATTGTCCAAATTAATATTTCAGAAGCCAGTGTAATTACTGTGCCCAGTAGTTTTTTCTAGTTAGGAGAATAATCCATGTTCAGAATGATTTACAGATCCCGTTGATTCATATAATAGAGCGACACATTTATTTGTGTCGCTTTTTTTTGTTTTCAACTTGGCAGGTTTGACAGATATGTTAATTGTGTTTTTATGCTAAGTTTGTTGTAAAGTAGAATAATTAAGAAATAAAGGCATTATGGCAGTATGGAAGTTAGGAACCACTTGGGGATCCAGTAAAGAAGGGAAACCTTCTTTTTACAATTTCATTAAGAATGAAAATATAGTAATATCAGATGGAGCTAAACAATTTCAGAAAAATGATTTAATCGCAATAGCTCAAGGTTTTAAAATTAAAGCTATTGTTAAAGTTTTGGAAACGACTGATACTGTAATTCATAAACCTACTTTAAAAGATAAGTTTAATGAACTTCAAATCGATTTTGAACATTGGGTTGAATATGCGACAGCTGATTGGTATGAACTGCCACCTAAATTGCAATTTGAGTACCCTAATCAAACAGGTATTTGTCAAATAAGGGGGGCTTACAATGACCAAATTTTGAAGTTATGGAAGAAGCATACTGCCTCACCAAGCTATAATAAGAAAACAAGCATTGAAATAAGAGAGGAATCCGAATTATTAAATCCATTGTACAAGATGCCAAAAAATCAAATACTTTATGGTCCTCCGGGAACTGGTAAAACTTACAATACAATAAACAAAGCCATTGAAATTATAAATCCTGAATTCGATCTTACAAAGGATAGAACTTTGGTAAAACAGGAATACAATCGCTTGGTTGAACAAGGTCAAATAGTCTTCACGACCTTCCATCAAAGTATGTGTTATGAGGATTTCATCGAGGGGATTAAACCTAGCGAACCCAAGGGAGATAAAGATCCTGTTCATTATAAAGTGGAGGATGGTATTTTTAAACGAATTTGTAAAAGAGCGAATCCTAAAGTAGCGAACTTTGAACAAGTAATTGAAGCTTTTAAAACAGAAATTTTTGAAGAGAACGAAAAGGATCCTTTAGAAATTAAAGCTAAAGAAACGACCTTTGATGTTATTTACCGAGGAACTAATGTTTTTTATGTCCAGCCAAGAGCGAGCAAGAAAGAAAATCCATGGTATCCAGTTAATATTCGAAATATCGAAAAGGTGTTTGAAACAGGGAATTACGAAGGTGTTTATAATCCTACCTATGTAAGGGAAATCATTTCTTTTTTGCAAAATCATCGTGGCTTGCAAAATGGTGAAGTTCTAACCCAGCAGTCTAAACCGTATGTTCTTATTATCGATGAGATTAATAGAGGTAATGTCTCACAAATATTCGGTGAGTTAATTACACTTATCGAAGATGACAAACGTTTCGGTCAAAATGAAGCTTTAGAAGTGACTTTGCCATATAGCAAGGAGAAATTTTCAGTGCCTTCCAACCTTTACATCATTGGTACAATGAATACCGCTGACCGTAGTGTCGAAGCATTGGACACGGCACTTCGAAGACGTTTTAGCTTTCATGAAATGCCACCAAAGCCTGTGCTAATTACAACTGAGGGAGAATTAAAAGACCAAAATGGAATCCTTGAAGGTATAGATTTGCTTAAATTACTGGAAACGATAAATGAAAGAATCGAGAGATTGGTAGATAAAGATCATAAAATTGGACATTCTTACTTTATGTCTGTAAGTTCCTTGAAGGATTTGAAATTGGCTTTTCAAAATAAAATTATCCCACTATTACAAGAGTATTTCTTTGGAGACTATGGTAAAATTGGTTTGGTAATAGGAGATGCTTTCTTCGAAAATAAGGGTAAACAAGAAAGTTCAAGCAACATTTTTGCCAGTTTCAATGGCTACGATAGTTCTGTTTTCATGGATCGTCCTGTTTATAATATTCGTAATATAAATGAAATGTCAGATTCTGAGTTTATAAAGGCGATTATGATACTAAATCCAAACCTAATTGCCTCATTTAAAAAAGAAGAAGCTCTTGAAGAACAGGTCTAATAATATCACGGTATTTGAGCATCAAGTAGTCAGGTTGGGTGATGAATTTATTGATGAAGTGACTGGTAAAAAGTGCCTTTTTGATGAAAAGGTACTTGCCGGTTTTCAATCTTTTTATGGTGATAAGGGAGTGCCTTATTTCTCCTTGATTAACAAAGGTGTTAAGTTCTGCGAATATGTGGGTGTTCTCAAAGTAGGCAATACGACAATTGAAATATTACCCAAAGCGGATAAGAATGAAAATGCTAAATCGTGGCGTAAGGTTCTAATTGGAATGCTTCAGGCAGTTGGGAATTTTAATATACATGCACCCAGCAATTCGGCTCTGTTCTTGAAAACAAACTCAATACTTGAACTCTATTTTGAATTGTATATTCGAGAGCTGGAGTATCTTTTACACAGAGGACTGGTTAAAAAATACAGAAAAACCGAAGGTAATAATACGGCATTAAAGGGGAGTATTCAGTTCGCGAAGCATATACAACACAATACAGTGCATCAGGAACGTTTTTACATCAACTACACCACCTATGATGCCGAACATCAATTGCATTTTATTCTTTATAAGGCACTTTGTCTATTAAATAGAATTAATACAAATCCTGCTTTAAGCAGCAGACTGGGGGCATTATCTCTAAATTTTCCTGAAATGCCAGACTTAAATGTGTCTGACGCCTTGTTTGATAAAATTCAGTACAATAGAAAAACAGAATCTTACAAGAATGCGGTTGAGATAGCTCGATTACTGCTTCTTAATTATCATCCGGATTTCTCAAGAGGGGCTAATGATGTTTTAGCCTTAATGTTTGATATGAATCTTTTATGGGAACAATTTGTTTATGCAAGCTTAAGAAAAAACAAAGAATCCGATACAGAGATCGTAGCGCAAACCACCAAATACTTTTGGAAATCCAAAACTGGTGGCACATCAAAGATGCGTCCCGATATCCTGATAAAGAGAAGAGGTAAACCTAATATTGTTTTGGATGCCAAATGGAAAAATATCAAAGGAGCCAATCCTTCTCCAGAGGATTTGAGACAGATGTACACCTATTTAAACTATTATCAAGCCCAAAAGGTTGCTTTAATTTATCCAGGTTCAACCTCATCTTTCAGTTCAGGGCAATATTACAGAACCGATTCTGACGATCTAAGCGACAAGAATTGCAGTATCATCACTCTTTCTGTGATTAAAGATATCTCCCTATGGCAAAAAGCCATCGCCACTGAAATTAATGAGTGGTCAGATCTTAATTAGATTAGAAATAAGATAAGCTTTGTGCTTTCACTTTTTCAGTGAGGATACCAATAATAAAACCTAGTCTGTCAACGTCTTTTTGCTACGGATTATTGAACATCTTATAAGAAGTAGGGTCGGTATTTTTCCTTATTCTATATGTTAGGCTAATTTGTCTTACTATTATACTAAAAAAAACTATTGATACATTATCTGAGTTATTGAGTCAACCAGGTGTACAGAAAGCTTTGGAATCATCCCTTATACAAAAGAATATCTTTCGATTTAAAACTTTTTTAAGTTCGGTATTTCTTACAGCATTAAATAAATGGACAAGCACAATCAAAAAATATTTGAAGTGGTCTAATTTGATTTTAATAAACCTTGTCGTAATATCTTATCATGCTGGTGAAGCTAATGCGACAACTTTAACCGAATGGCTAGATGTTTTTTGCGATTTTGATGTTTGGTGGGGATATCAGATAGTTATAAATGTATTTTATATCTCTGCTCGTTTTTTAGGTAACATTATTGTTTTTTGCTTGAAAATCACTTTTACTGTTTTTGTTTTATACGGAATCTATCGATTATATAAAAAAATTAAGAAATGTTTTGAACCCTCTATTGTCAAGGAATCCAATTGCAATCGCGCAACTTGATTTAAATCTTACTTCCCAATTTTAAATAATTTCCCCTGCTAGTGCGAACTTGTAGCTCGTATTCTGCGAATACAGTTAAAAGAGGTTCTCTCATCGATCTACTAAAAATGAGCTTAACGTTCTAGAATTAAAATAAAAACCACTAGAAAGTGGCTTTTAATTATTAAGGTTCATCTAGCTTGTATGGCAAGCTCTGCTGCAATAATCACAACCAGCTTCTGTAAATTTGTAATTTGCAGGTTTGGAGCTCAGGATTTTCAATCCATTTGATTACATAAGAGAAGATATAAAAGAAACGAAAAATAAGAGAACAGATAAGGGAGTCTTATTAAAAATGCTAAATTTGTTATTGTTAACAGAATATGGAAAAAATCAGTAATAACATAGCATGTTTAAAACGCGGCACCACCAAATACGGCACCTGCTAGTGCGAGCTTGTAGCTCGTATTCTGCGAATGCAGTAAAAAGAGGTTCTCTTCTCGATCTACTACAAATGAGCTTAACGTTCTAGAATTAAATCAAAAACCACTAGAAAGTGGCTTTTAATTATTAAGGTTCATCTAGCTCGTATGACAAGCTCTGCTGCAATAATAACAATCAGCTCCTGTAAATTTGTAATTTGCAGGTTTGGAGCTCAGGATTTTCAATCCATTTGATTACATAAGAGAAGATATAAAAGAAACGAAAAATAAGAGAACAGATA
>JADGFH010000505.1 GCA_016743925.1 Labilibaculum sp. | reverse complement strand
ACTGTAACCTAATCCACCTGTTTCTTGTCTCATACTTCATGTAGAACATGTAAAGAACAGTCTTTATCGAAAAACCGTTTAATGAACAGTAAATATTTACCATAAATTGTACATTTGATAGGGATTAAAAAAATATTCCAAGCTATAATTTAGCTGCAGTCCATTACAAATTGAAATAATCAAACAGATGCAAATCAACATTCAAGAACTAAGTAAAATATATCCTAATGGAAAAAAAGCTCTGGATGATGTAAATCTGGAAATAGGAACTGGCATGTTCGGACTTCTAGGTCCTAATGGAGCAGGGAAATCAAGCTTAATGCGAATTTTAGTGACTTTAATGCAACCAACATTAGGATCGATATCTATTGATTCATTTGATATAGAAAAGAACCGAAAAGAAATTAGAAGTATGTTAGGATATCTTCCTCAGGATTTTCGTTTTTTCTCAAAATTGAAAACCTGGGAATTTTTAGATTATGCTGCGTCTCTTGCGGGTATTAACAATAAAAAAATAAGAAGAGATAAGGTAGATGAATGGTTGGATAAGGTAGGGTTGTTTGATGTTCGTGAACGTGATGCAAACAAACTATCTGGTGGAATGAAACGAAGATTAGGCATTGCTCAAACCTTAATTGGAGATCCAAAAATTATTGTGGTAGATGAGCCAACAACTGGTCTTGATCCAGAAGAAAGAATTCGATTTAGAAATATTTTATCAGAACTCAGTCAAAAAGAGGTAATCATCATTTTGTCAACTCATATTGTCGGAGACATATCAAGTGTTTGTAACAATTTGGCTTTACTAAACAATGGAAAGCTTGCGTTTAAAGGTACACCCGAAGCTCTTATTGAAAAAGCACGGGGTCATGTTTGGCAAGTGAACACTTCGGGTTATGAATATGATTTAATAAAAGATAAGTATGCAGTTGTATCAACAATTCCAACGCACGAAGGCTGGGAAGTACAATTAATTGGAGATGGTAGCCATTTACCCAATGCTGTTGAGTTGGAGCCAAATTTGGAACACGCTTACGTTTATTTTATGGAAATGTCTTCGGAACTAATTTAGTTAATTGAAAATGATCTCATTCAACATCATACGAACAGTTGCCAAATTCGAGACCAGAACACTGCTTCGCTCTTGGTTTTTTAGAATATTTGCCGGACTGTCCATCATATCGATAGGAATTTTTAATATCGCTGCTTTTGTCGAAAATAGCGGTGCACCATGGATTTACAGAGCACTTCCTGCGGCAATTCCTTATGCCAATCTCATCCTTTTAAACTTAGGTCAAGCCATTGTTGCCGTATTTCTTGCATCAGAATTTTTAAAACAGGATAGCAAGAACGATACGGTAGAAGTTATTTATGCAAGATCGATGACCAATAGTGAATATATTCTGGGCAAGTCGGTTGGAATTATTAGCGTTTTCGTCATTCTCAATTTTATTATACTCTTAATGGGAATCGGGTTCTCCTTTTTAAGTAGTGATTCCTCTCAAAATGCATGGGTTGTTTTTTACTATCCATTACTCATATCGATACCCACTTTAGTTTACATCCTAGGTTTGGCATTTTTCTTAATGATCGTATTAAAAAATCAAGCAATAACTTTCATCATCCTACTCGGATACATTGCACTAAGTATCTTCTATTTAAATACGAAATTTTATCACCTGTTTGATTATATAGCTTACCAAGTACCAATGATGAATTCAACCATTGGAGGATTTGGCAGCTTTAAAGAAATTGTAGTTCATAGAGGAATCTATTTCTTCCTCGGAATTGGTTTTATTCTATTCACCATATCGAAACTAAACCGTTTACCTCAAGCAAAAAGATTGGTTTCTCTTCCTATCTATTTGGCAGTAATTTGTTTTGCCATAGGTGGATTATTAACTAAAAAATACATCGATATAAAAACGGATAAACTCGAATTTAGAGAAGGAATAATTGCTTTGAACAACAATTATGTATCTTTTCCTAAAGCAGAAATAATAAATTGCCATATCGATCTAAACCATTTAGGCGATTCAATATCTGTAAAAACAGAATTAGATTTACGCAACAAATCTGGAGAAAATTTAGACACACTTCTTTTTAGTTTAAATCCAAAACTTACAGTTAATTCAATTTTTCAAGAAGGCAAAGAGCTTAAATTTCTGCGAGAAACTCATTTATTGAAAATTTTGCCAAATGAATCCTTGCAAAAAAATGGCGATACAAAATTAGAAATTTTTTATAATGGCTCAATTGACGAGAGAACGCACTTTTTAGATTTGAATCCGGAACTTACTAAAGACAATTTCACTGCTGAGATGTTTCGCATTCGAAAACGATATGCCTACTTACAAGAGAATTTTGTTTGTTTAACCAGCGATGCTTTATGGTACCCAACTTCGGGTGTTGGATATGCTTCCAATCAACCAGCTTTGCATTCTCCTGATTTCACAAAATTTAGTTTGAAAATTCAAACGACGGACAATCTAACAGCCGTTTCGCAAGGTAAAGTGACTAAAATTGAAAATGGTATTTTTGAATTTCAACCAGAAGCAGCCTTACCTAAAATCAGTTTACTAATTGGAGATTATTTAAAACACAGCATTGAGGTTGATTCCATTGAATATTCCATTTATGCAATGCGTGGAAATGAATTTTACTTGAAGCATTTTGATGTCATTCAAGATAGTTTACCTTCTCTAATTCGCGAATTAAAAAATGAATATGAAACCGAAATAGATTTAGAATATCCTTTCAAACGTTTCGCTTTGGCCGAAGTTCCTATTCAATTTGCATTGGATAAGCACATCTGGTCGATCAGTAGTGATGCAGTACAACCGGAAATCATTTTTTATCCTGAAAAAGGTGTTGTGATGGAGGAAACTGACTTCAGAAAAAGGAAAGACCGTTTCGAAAAAAGAATGAAACGAGATAATGAGGAAGTTTCGGAAGAAGAACTACAAGCTCGAATTTTAAAACGATTTATACGTGGTAATTTTATGCCTCCAGCAACGGAATGGTATCAATTCGATCATGTCGATAGAAATACCTATTCTCCTTACCCAAACTATTACGGATACGCAACGCAATTGAATTCGCAGCAATATCCAGCTCTTAATATTGCACTAGGAGTATATCTAAAAGAGAAAAACGCTGCTTCTAAATCTCAAAATCGTTGGCGCTTTGATGGAATTAGTAAGGAAGAGCGAATTAACTTGGAATTAAAAACCTCATCCTTACTAGAGATTACCAAAGCCGGTTTAAAACCAAGCGATGATAATGATGAACAGATTTACTTAAATGATATTTTCAAGGCTAAAGGCATTCATCTCTTCTCCCTACTTAAAGCTCGATATGGTGAAGAAGTGTTCAATTCCTTACTGAAAAAATACATTAAGGAGAATCAACATCAAAAATTCAGTTTCCATAGTTTTGATAGTTTGCTTCTAACATTAAAAGATGAATCGATTGAAAAAGAAGTGAAAAACTGGTATACAACGAACGAACTACCGGGTTTTCTGATTAAAGATTTACAAACCTACAAGGTTAAAGAAGGAGATCATATTAAATATCAAATTCGATACAAAATCTCAAACCCTGAATCGGTAGATGGAATTGTTACGGTTAGTATTGAGTTAAACGAAAAAAACGGAAGACGAGGAAGAAACCGAGGTGACCAAAAAGCAGGCTTTACCAAAACAATTTTTGTACCAGCACATTCTGCACGCGAAGTTGGATTTGTTTTCCCATCGCAACCTGGTAGAATGAATATATCAACGCATATCTCTAAAAACCTACCAAACAGTTTAGCTTATGATTTCAATTCGTTTGGTAAAACAAAAAAAGGAAAATTCTTTAATGATATAAAAGATTGTGAGCCATTCGATGGGATTTTAGCTGATAACGAATTTGTAGTAGATAATGAAGATAAAGGCTTTGAATATGTTCAGGTATCGAACAAAAGCTATCTAAAACAATGGCTAGATGACAAACGAGTTGATGAACATGAGTATTCGAGAATGCGCACTTGGAATCCTCCAAATGAATGGAAAAATGTATTGCGTTCTGGTTTTTTCGGGAAATATGTAAGATCAGCTTTTTTCACAAAATCCGGACAAGGAGAACGTTCTGCCAGTTGGAAAGCAGAGCTCAAGAATGAAGGACAATACGACGTTTACTGTCATATTGAAAAAGTACAACATTGGGGAAGAAGAGGAAGACGACAAAAAAAGACAGATTACAATTTTAAAGTTTATCATGAAACTGGTTTCGAAGATATAAACAAGACTGATCAGGAATTAGAAAATGGCTGGAATTATCTAGGGACTTTCTTTATAAATCCTGAAAATGCAAAGGTAGAATTAAACAACAAATCGATTGGTACATTTCTATTTGCCGATGCGATTAAATGGGTTGAGAACAAATAAAATAAATAAGATAAGGCATGACTAAAACAAAACCACAACTAAAATTGATAAGGATATTCGTATTTGTCGGAGCAATTCTACTCAGTTCTTCTTACGCTCAGGCGCAAAAAGAAATTACGCTGAACCAAGCTCTTCTTATCGCCTTTGAAAATAGTCCTGACATTAAAAAATCAAGGATAAACATGCAGCAGAACAAGGAAAGATTGAATGCGCAATTAGCATCTTTACGATCTCGTTTCTCACTTGATGTTACCCCATTATCTTACGATAAAACAGAATCGTACAACGATTATTTTTCGACCTGGAATACATCCGAAAACAAAAAAGCTAGTGGAACTTTTACCGTTTCTCAGCCAATCAAATTAACAGATGGTAGATTATCCTTACAAAATGAGTTTGGTTATCAGGACAATTTCTCTGAAGCTAGTAGTTCCAATTATGCAGGATTTAACAACTCCCTTTACTTGCAATACGATCAACCACTGTTCACTTTTAATAAAACCAAAATGGATTTAACTCGAAATGAGCTGAATCTTGAAAATGCAACTTTGGCCTACTC
>JADGFH010000504.1 GCA_016743925.1 Labilibaculum sp. | reverse complement strand
GCCGCACTTAATCTTGAGGTACATTGGAGCGTAGCGGAAATCAAGAATACAAATAAAAATAGACTTTAATGAATAAATGAATTCGGGTTTGGGCGGATAGCCCAATGCAAAAAATAAATAAGACCTTATTGGAGCAATATCTAAAATACAATATAGAAAAGCCAAGATTGATTCTTGGCTTTTTTTTTGTACAAAATATTTTGCGTTCAGAATTAGTAAATCCTAGAGTAGGATAATGTTAGCTTGCGCTTAGTTCAATCCAGTTTTTAAGTATCTGTTTTCCATATTCTGTCATTATCGATTCAGGATGGAATTGTACGCCACATAAATTTAATTCACTGTGCCTAATGGCCATTATTACACCATCTTCGTCGGTGGCAGTAATCTTGATGCAATTGGGAATGTTTTCATTTGAAATCGCCCATGAGTGATATCTACCAGATTGGAATTTTTGCGGAACATTAAAAAACAAACTATCGGAAGAATCTTTAACGATAGTGGTTTTAGGAACACCATGAATTATTTCTTTTAAATTAATTAGCTCGGCACCGTAATATTCAGCAATGAATTGCATGCCAAGGCAAACACCCAAAATAGCCTTGCTTTTAGAATAGCGATCCATAATTTCTTTCATTGCGGCAGCCTCACTCGGAAGACCAGGGCCAGGAGAGAAGATGATCTTATCACAACGATCAATTACTTCCCAATTAATATGATCGTTTCTCATCACCGTAATTCGATCACAAAATGCCTCAACATAATGCGCCAAATTATAAGTGAACGAGTCGTAATTATCGATGATTACTATTCTCATTAATTTATTTTTGTTTTACCTTTAGTGCCGCAAAATAAGTGAAAATTTTACAAACACTAAGATTTTAAAAATGAAAAGAACTATTAACTCAGAAAAAGCACCAAAAGCTATCGGACCATACAGCCAAGCTGTCGAAGCAAACGGTACACTTTATATCTCAGGTCAGCTTCCTGTTGATGTGACTACAGGTAAATTTGTAGATGGTGGAGTAAAAGAACAAACCGAACAAGTAATGAAAAACATCGGTTACATTTTAGAAGAAGCAGGATATAGCTATAAGGATGTCGTAAAATCTACATGCTTATTGAGTGATATTTCTGGTTTTGCAGATATGAATGCTGTTTACGGAGCGTATTACAAAGAGGAATGTCCTGCGCGTGCTGCATTTGCAGTTAAGGATCTTCCTTTAGGAGCAATGGTAGAGATTGAAACGATTGCTGTTAAGTAATACGCTTATTGATATTAAAAATGGCCGCTTATCTTCTAATGAGCGGCCATTTTATTTAATGGGTTTTATTCTTTAACCAAGTTGACGAATACAGGTAGGTGGTCCGACGAACCGCCAAAGTATTTGTTTCTGGCATAAGTTCGGTTAGGCTTGTAAATGCCACTGTAATTGTCGAAATACAATAGCTTTTTATCGTGATGTATATTTAATCGATTTGCGGTAATTTTAATTCCCTTAGCCTTTATCATTCCATTACTGATAATGATTTGATCGAACATCAGCCATCGCTTTTTGGCAAAGAGTGTTCCTTCTTTGTTTTGATAGGGTATCGCTGCAAGATTGTAGAATTCGTACTTTCCTAAATCACCCTTTGATTTTGCTTTTAAATATTGAGTGATTGACTTGCTAATAGGAAGATCGTTAAAATCACCCATCATTATAATTTTGGCATTTTCATCTAAATCTAAAATTGCTTTGGCTTTAGAGAATAAGCTTTGCGCTGCAGCAACTCTCTTGGGCATCGATTTTAAGGCTCCTTCGCCTCTCGAATGCCAATGATTGACGAAAACATGGATAATATCTCCCAATAATTTGCCTTTTACATAGAGAATGTCTCGAGTTACATAGTTTTGATCTCCATTAAGATGGATCGTTATTTTTTCTTTGTGGCATGGGGTGAAATACGCTTTGTTATATAAAAGCGCAACATCAATTCCTCTTCTGTCTTTGCTGTCGAAATGAATGAAGTCGTAGTTTCGATTAAATTCAGCTTGGTAAATTAAATCAGTAAGAACTGTTTTGTTTTCTATTTCAGCCACACCTATAAGCGATGGTAATCCGTTCGGAATGGATGCAATCGAAGCACTTATATTTTCCAACTTCTTTAAATACCTATTTTCAGTCCAATGCTTTTCCCCATCTGGTAAAAAAGCATCATCATTTGTGATAGGATCATCAACAGTATCGAAGAAGTTTTCGAGATTGTAGAAGGCTATGGTTTGTGGCATACTGTTCTTTTTATAAAGTAGCTAAAATAGAAATTCTTATTTGGATAAAGAATCTTCAGTTTTAAAAGTTATTTTCTGATTATAAGTTCTGTTTTAAGTAGGTTCAATTATTATTTCCAGTAAGCTACTCATATCGTAAAGATTTAATTGGATCTAACTTTGTTACGCGATAGGAATGGATAAATACAGTTGCTATTACCACGAATCCTGAAATTAGGAAGGAAAGAGCAAATATCCACCAATGAATTTCTGTTCTTACCGAATAGTCGCTTAACCATTCTGTCATGGCATAAAGTGTTATTGGAATAGAGATGACCGAAGCTATTACCACATAAAGAATATTGATTCGTAAAAAGGAGAAAATGATAATTGTGTCGGAACATCCCAATACTTTTTTGATACCGATCTCTTTTGTTCGGCTTTGGGCTATAAATAGTGTTAAGCCAAACAGACCGAAAGACGCAATTAACATCGTAAAAAAGGCAAATATGCTCACGATACTAAATCTGCTTTTTTCTTCAGAATACATGTCTTTAATAATTTCTTCAACGGTGGAGTAGGAAAATGCTTGTTCGGGAGCAATTTTCTTCCATGATTTTTCAAGTTGAGGAATGAGGTCTTTTGCCGATGCCGCTTTGTAATAAACTGCTATTTGTCTAAGGTATTTCTCTGTTAACCAGATTTTCAAAGGAGGAATATCTGAACGAAAGGAGTGAAGGTGAAAGTCGTTTACCACACCAACAATAGTCTGATTATTAATTTTCTTTCCGATAGGATCTTTTATTCCAAGAGCGTTTACAGCCACTTCGTTTAGGATACACGAATTTGCAAGATCACTTCCGTAATCAGTGGAGAAATAACGGCCTTCAGTAAGAGGAATTCCTACGGTTTGCAGAAAATCAAAGTCAATTATCATGCCTTCTACCTCCACCTTTTTTTCCTTGTTCTGATGATGTGGAAACATCATTGTCATAGAACTATACGTAGGGAGACCACTATAAGCTCCAGAAGCCATAATTACATTAGAATTGGCTTGTATTTCATTTAAAAATGGAGTGTAGTTTTGACTGTCTTTGATGTCTATCAAAAGCACATTTTTGTTGTGAAAGCCCGGATTCTTTTCCAAAGAATATTGATATTGCGCCCGAATAACAAGAGCACTTGCAACAAAGAAACAAAAAATCACCAATTGAAAAATAATTAGGGATGAACGAACGAAGTTCTTCTTTTTACCCGTCATATTCTGATCTTTCAACACATTTATAATTGTTAATTTTGATAATCCAACGGAAGTGTAAAGACCAGAAATAATTCCGATTAAAACAGTTAAAATGAAGTAGAATAAGATATAATATAAAATGTTTGCTTCAATAACTGGTAGATTTGTATGGAAAAGTCCTTCGGCGTAGGGTAAGCCTAGAATCATTAATGCAATCGCTAGGGGCAATACAATTACTGTGAGTACAATAGATTCGGTAAGTAGTTGATACTTTATCTGATTGTCTTTAGCGCCAAATGTTTTTCGGATGCCAACCTCTTTTGATCTGCCAGATGAAACGGCTGTGGAGAGAATGATATAGTTGATCATTGCTACCAGCACTATTAGTAGAGCAATAGCCGAAAATATTTTAATGCTGTTCCAGTTTCCCTGTATGTTATTATTCATCACTTTTTCTGATCCCAAATACACATCCGATAAGTTTTGCAAAGAATAGTGATACACCGGATTCTCGCCCATATGCTTATTTTCAAATCTTGTGAATTGACTCTCAATCAGGGAAGGATTGCTATCAGAAATTAAGCGCACCCATGTGTGCCAGTAATTCTCCTCCCAATTTGTTTCGGCATTCGTAGTTTCATATTTTTTGTTAAAATATGCGATTGAAAATGAGTTGTTTATTAGGCATTCTGCTCTAAATGTGGAATTTTTGGGGATATCTTCAAATACTGCTGTTACTGTTAATGCATGTTCTTCCTTATTTATAGTTGCAATAATTTCTTTCCCGATTACATCTGTTCCTGAAAATAATTTTAAGGCCATACTTCGCGACAAGCAAATTGCTTGTTTATCATCGAGTAAAGTCATCGTATTTTTACCGTTGATAAGAGGAAGTGTGAAAATATCAAATATTTCGGAGCTACTCCCTATTGCATCGTTTACTGGTATATCTTCTCCTTTGTGTTGAATCGTAAATTCTCTAATACTTCTAGTGTTAATGGCATGTTCGATCTGGGGGAATTCTTCTTTTAATGTGGAAGCTAAAATAAAAGGAGTCCCAGTTAAAGTGTGGTCGAATGCACTGTAATAGTTAAGAATCCGGTAGACTGATTTTCTGTTTTTGTGACAGTTATTATAGCTAAACTCATTAATTACGAAAAGAATAATGATGAAGGAAGCCGCTAAGGCTATGGATAAGCCGATGGTGTTAATTCCTGTGAATACATAGTTTTGCTTAAGGTTCCGGAGAGCTGATTTAAGGTAGTTTTTGAGCATGGGGGTATTGGGTTCTTTTGGGTTTGATAATTTTAAGAATATCTTCTTTTATTCTGCATAAATACACGTTTTGAAGCTTTACTCCTTTTGGTTAAAAAATAGATTATGGGTCCTATTACAGGAGGAAGAAATGCTAGTACCATTCTAAAACCGCCATTTCTTTCTTTAATGTGGCGAAATGCATCAATAATGGCAAACAGGTGAAGGGCAAGTGTAAATAATACGAATATAT
>JADGFH010000503.1 GCA_016743925.1 Labilibaculum sp. | reverse complement strand
ATAATGCTTGAAAATGAACTTGCTTCGACAATTCAATTTTAACGTATTTTTTAAACTCATTAGTTTCTATGTCATTTCTATACTTTAAAGCTTTTAGAAAAGTATTATAAGCATTGGAAAAATTTCCATTTTTCACATATTCTCTAGCTTCAAAATATAAACTGTCAGCTTTTCCTTGGCTAATCATGTCAACAATTAGAGTATTTGGTGTAATATTCTTAGCAAATTCAAGTACTCTAGGGTCTGTTTTTATGGTACTTTTGGGAATTTGATTTTCTAAAATTAAATCATTTAGTGAGGTGCATCGACTTAATGCAACATAAACTAAACCTGCAGGAGCAAAATCACTTATACTTATTACGACTTTTTCAAGTGTAAGTCCTTGACTTTTGTGCACCGTTATTGCCCAAGCTAGCTTTATTGGGTATTGTTTAAATGTTCCTATAATTTCTTGTTCTATTTTATTTTCTTTTCGATTGAAAGTGTATTTTACATTCATCCACGTAGATTTATCTATAGGGAATATTACTTTTTCCCCAAGATTATTTGTAGTAGAAGCAATGATTTTATTTTCAGTTAATTTCTCAATTGTACCAATCTTACCATTATAATAGTTAGTCCCATTTTTAATAAACATTATTTGTGCACCTTCTTTGAGATGTAGACTAACTTCTGTTATTCTAGATCCATTAGGAAATACACCTTCAATATCACCTTCATATGTTAATTCTTTGCCATTAATTGATTTCAATCGTAAAGCGTTAATTTGATTTACCTGTCGATTGGTAGAACATAAAACAACATAGTTTTGATCAAATAATGAATTTGTGATTGGTTTTATTTTGTCCTTCAAAAGAATAAAATCTTCGGATGTTGGTTGATTGACTCTTACTCTATTTAGTAGATTAATGAACTCTATCTCATTCTGTCGATATATTTTAACTAACTCAATATAAACAGGTAAATTCTCTTGAAACACTCTGGAGCTGAAAAAAAAGGGGCTTTTATAAAACTCTTTAAGAATATCCCATTCGCCCCCCTCAATTGGTGGTAATTGAAATGTATCTCCTATTAATATAACCTGAATACCACCAAATGGCAGATTTCTATTTTTACCAGAAAAAGCCCGCAGAAGTTTATCAATTACATCAATGAAATCAGCCCGTACCATTGAAACTTCGTCAATAATTAATAAGTCTAGGGATTTAATTAATTCTATTTTTGCTTTATTGTATTTAAAATAATTGAATATGGTTGTTTTATCGAAATCATTTTTGGGAGTTTTTAATCTTAATCTTTTATCATTTGGTAAAAAAGGAGGATCATATGGATTGAGTTGGAAAAAAGAATGAATTGTTTGACCTCCTGCATTTATAGCGGCAACACCTGTATATGCTAATACAATAGTGTTTTTTTTAATGTTTTTCTTTAAATATTTTAAAAAAGTTGTCTTGCCAGTTCCAGCCTTACCTGTTAGGTATATTATACCATTCGTTGTTCTAGCCAACTCTAATGCCTGAAAAAACTCTTTATTTTCTTTGTCGAGTTTAGTTTCGTTACCTGTTTCATCATCCGTTAGAGTATAGACAAAATCCTTAGGTTTAAATTTCCCTTCCTGATTCCAATCAATTTTTAGTTTTCTAACTTCACCAAAGGAATTATAATAAATCTGATTGTTTGTCAATCCATATTCATATAATTCTTTAGTTATTTTTACGTCATCCTTGCAGTATTCTACGACTAAATCTTTTTTCCCTTGCAACCACCAGTCGATAGCCATACTTCCATCGCCTGATTTTTCAAGTTTTAATGTTGGAAAAGCAATATTATTAAGACTCACTCGGTGTCCGAGTCTGGCTTCAATAATTTCCAATAAATCTATAGATTTTGCATCTAGTTTTTGTTTTGTTCCTGATAAGTATTGATTCAGAATTGCGTTATCAAAATTTTTATTTGCAAACCCAATAATGTTATCAAACTTTAATAAATAAGCAATCAGTTCATGTATATCTTTTTCAAACCAAACCTTATATTGATTTTCATAATCAAATGTTACGGCAACTGACATATTCATTATATTAGTAGCCCTTAAAGGATAGGTTTCAATGTCATATATGATTGTGTTTTTCATTATTCTTTATTGCTAAAATTGGTTCATTTTGTATAATGAAGCTCAAGTCTAATTGGTGGAGCTTGCAATTGCTTATCGATGGTATCCTACAATGAACGCCAACGTAAAAGTGTTTTATCCTTTAGTTTGTCGAAGTTAACAAAAAAAACAGAATGTCGGTTTAACTACATTCTATTTTCAGATAAGGATACTGACAAATTAAGGATAAAACATAGTTGGACAATGCCGTTGAGCCTATGGGTATTCTATAGGTTTCTAACGTTGGCATATGAAACGTAAGGATTTTGACAAACAAAATTCTCGGTTTGCACATAGCCAAATTTGCGATTAGACACAAATTTAAACTTTTTAATCAACTCGTCAAATTGCAAATTTGGCGGGCTTAATTAAACGAGCAAAAGTTCCGTAAACCACTGTCACCCTTATGTTTTATGATGCATTGTTGGGCTTTCGTTCTTTATTTTTATTAATTCTATATGTTTACATTAACTAAAATTCAAAGACAAATAATTTGTTAAGTGCAGTATAATAGCAATGTAGGTATCCGTAAAAAAATTACGGTAAGTGATTTTTTTGATTATCTTTACCCCAAAATAAATACACAAAATGCTGAAGAAATTTAAAGTTTCAAATTTTAAAAGTTTTGAAAAAGATTTTACTCTTGATTTTAGTGATACGAAAGGGTATACATTCAATACTGAATGCATAAAAGAGGGAATTGTGAATAATGCTATTATTTATGGACGTAATGGTTCTGGAAAGTCAAATTTAGGTTTGGCAATCTTTGACATTATTGAACATATAACAGATAAGAATAGAGATGGTGCTAAATACAATAATTATTTAAACGCGTACAGTAGCTCAGAAAAAGCAGAATTCTATTATGAATTTCTGATAAATGAGAAAGTCATAACATATGAATATCATAAAACAGATTATAAGACCTTGGTATTCGAAAAAATGACAATTGATAGTGAAGTAGTTGTTGAATTCAACCGATTTGAAGGAGAACAATTTCAAACTAATTTGAAAGGAGCAGAAACTCTAAATTCTATTGTTGTTGACAAGCAACTTTCTGCAATCAAATACATTAAAAAAAATACAGTTCTTGAGCAAACAGATATAAATAATGCATTCAATGGTTTCTTTAACTTTATTGAAGGAATGCTCTATTTTCGTTCTCTAGAAGATAGAATGTATCTGGGGTTAGATGTCGGTGATAAAACAATAGCTGAGGATATTATTCAAAAAGATAATGTCGAAGATTTTGAGAAGTTTTTAAATGATGCAAAAATAGAATGCAAACTATCTGTTGTTGAAAAACTAGATAAAAAAATATTGGCACTTGACTTTAATGGAAAACACATTCCTTTTCATGATGTTATTTCAACGGGAACAAGTGCATTAACTTTATTCTATTTTTGGTTCCAGAGAGTAAGAGAAGCAAATGTTTCTCTCTTATTTGTTGATGAATTTGACGCATTTTATCATCATGAACTTTCAGCATTGATTGTTGAAAAATTAAAAAGTACTGGGATTCAATTTATTGTTACAACACATAATACTTCGGTTATATCAAATGATATTTTGAGACCTGATTGCTATTTCGTAATGAATAATGAGAGTATCTCTCCTCTATCAAAGTGTACGGAAAAAGAATTGAGAGAAGCTCATAATTTAGAAAAAATGTACAAAGCAGGAACGTTCAATGTCTAATAATATTCTATTTGTTTTTGAAGGAGAACGCACTGAAGATATAGTTGTAAATAGCTTACAAAAGTACATCTTTAATAAGGAATTTATTAAATGTGCATTTGCTGGTGATGTATATGACCTTTATAGACTTATTTCAAAAGATGAAGATTTAGATACTTTTACATTAGTAAGAGATAAAAACGAGCACAATAAAAAAACGTTACAAGGATATACTAGAAAAGACTTCGCTGAAATCTATTTTTTCTTTGATTATGATGGTCATGCGACAATGGCTGGCAATCGAGACGGTAAAACTGGGGATGAAAAACTTTTGGAGATGTTAGAAATGTTCGACAATGAATCGGATAGAGGGAAAATGTTTATCAGTTACCCAATGGTAGAAGCTATTCGTCATATAGAAGCATTTGAAACGTTTAAGGATTTAACTGTTAGATGCAAAGGTAGGAATTGTGATTATGTAACGAACTGTCTACATGATAATGCATGTAAAGACGAGCCACATTATAAGCAGATAGTCGCAAATGATAGTATTCCTCAATTATGTAATATAAATGGGTATACACTAGAATTATGGAAGCAGGTCCTAGCGGCACACTTATCGAAGTTGAATTACGTAATTAACGATAAGTTTGAATATCCAAGGAAGATAGAAGGGCAGATGAATTTGTTTAATAGTCAATTAGATAAATACATTAACAAACAATGTCCTGAAGTTGCTGTTTTAAGTGCATTTCCAGTTTTTATACATGATTACTATGGGAATAGTAGGACAAAAGATATCGTTAGTAGATAATATTTCTTTTGAAATATTCATTTAAAGGATACTTGTAATTTCCTATTTTGGGAATTTTCTGATGTTAGCGTTGCCGCCCCTGAATGAAGCCCAACGTAGGGCTAAAGTACTATGTACTTTATATCCCTTATCTGGTTATTTTTATAAGTTGTTGTTATTCTTTGTTTTATCGTCTATAATTGTATCTAGAGGACTCTTGATTTTTGCAAGAGATCTTTTGCTTCTATGGGTATATATTTAAGTCATTTTAGAACTGCCATACCCAGCCATTATTGAATACCTTAAGTCAACACTCTTTTCCAACAGATGTATCGCAAAAAAGTATCGTAACAGGTCAATAAATCAATGACTCCTCTTTT
>JADGFH010000502.1 GCA_016743925.1 Labilibaculum sp. | reverse complement strand
CATTTAATAAAGCATTCAATCGCTTAATTGCTAAAAAAAGATGGTAAATGTATTCCTGTTCAATTTTATCCACCAATGATTTTTCTTCCTCATTGGTATCTAGTTTCTGATAAATCCCTTGTAATAATTCGAGCAAGTAAATAGAAAACTGTTCTACACTATAAACTGGAGAAAACAACTTTTCTAAAACAGGATCTCCATTAATAATACTTTGCGGAACTTGAATTCGATTGGTTTTTAGAATATCCTGACTGATTTTATGCGCCAATTCTGGGTTTACCGAATTCAAATATTGATGATTTAACAGTGCCAAAACCTGTTTGTGATGAAATAATACATCACCAGCTTGCTTTCTTACACTTTTTTGCAAATCAATAACCAAACGAAGTAGACTTGCTACTGGCGTATTTTTGGCAGGATATCCCATGGTTACATTTACATTTTTCGCACTTTGTGGAATGGAATGTAGAACAGAAAGAAGCAATTCCTCATCGGCCAACACAATAGCTGTTTCTTCTAAAGCATCATCAGAATTATTACAAAATTCATCAACAACAGAATGGGCATATTTGGCCTGCCCAACCTCCGATGACAAAGACACAAATTCTACACTTGTGTTGTTATTTCTAATATTATTAAAAGTGATATTGGTTTTAGGAGATGGAAATCGTTTGATATTTTCACGTAAGAATAAACCCGCTTCATGATATGGATTCTTTAAATAGGATTCATCGTAATCCCAATAGAAATCTGCTTTATCTTGCCTTTTCAATTCATCAAACAAATTCATTTCACATCGATTTAAAGCATTAAAACCAATAAAAATAACTCTGTCTTCTTTTATTTTAACCTCTCCGGCTTCTAGTTTGTCAACCAAACGTCGCGATGCCATACCTTCATAAGCCAATCCTTCTCCTTCCAATTCTTTTCTAAAATCGGTATAAATTGGATACAAGTTTTCCCAAAGCTTAACGAATTCCTTCTGATGCTCCGAATACTTCTCTGGTCTAAATGTGCTCCAAAAAGATTGTATCGCTTCTATTTGTTCCTCAGTTAAATAATCAAACAGATCATCAATTGCTTTTTCTTCTGCCAGGTTTTGAAACAAATGTTTCGCATTCACTCGATACTTATCCAGATCATCGAAATCTCCTAAAAGCATTTCTCCCCAATGGTAGAATTCATCGAAACTCTCCGAAACATCCATTTTTTGAATGTAGATTTTATACAATCGAAAAAGCAAGCCCAAATTATCTTCTGTCTGAAGATTCGAATGCGCTTTAAAAAATTCATTAATGGTTAGAATTTTTGGTGCCCATAATGGCTGATCAATTACTTCATTCAAGTATTTAGAAAAGAATAGTCCAGCACGACGATTTGGGAACACCAACATACAATTGGATAAATTGCTACCATACTTTTCGTAAAGTTCTGCTGTTAATTGACGTAAAAATGAATTCATATATTGTATAAAATATTTTAGTATTTGTTTTCTGTATGGTAAGAATAAACCATCTTAATATTTGGAGACTGACTCATCCCATTGGGATTTAAACCTGGCTTTCCTTCCGGGATTTCAACACCTAACTTCTTGTAATAAGCCAGCCAGAAAGGCATATATTCACCTGTCTGTGCATCCTTAAAAGTCATTGGATTCAATTTGAAAACTTCAATGGAATCCTTATTGCTCGCAAACATCTCATAAATTAATTCAGAGCAGTAATAATTTGAATCGCCAATGATATAAACCTCATCGTAGGCTTTACCTATCAGCTCTTTGCTCTCAAGTAAAGCTGAATCTATTAATGCCTTAAATTCTAATTTTAGTCGACCAACTTCAACCTTTGGCTTGCCATTTCGATTGACACTTCTGCTCAAAAAAGAATCTAATTTTGTATAGCACACTCCTTTTGATATTGCCTCCAATACAAGTGTATCTCCATTTTCTTTGATATCAACAATTCCTACATGCGAGAAACTTATTTTACCTTCACCTCCAGTAACTGTTTCAATTGCATCAGAAATCGAATCAGCATCTAAATCCTGAAAAAGAAGATCTCCCTTTTCTAAAGCAAACCGCGATTTTTTTTGTAAATTATGACATGCTGAAAATTGGGCTATAAAAACCAGACCAATCAAAAGTCGAAGTAAAAACATTTGTAGTATTTTTCTTATTCATCTATAAAAAAACTAAAGTAATTCGAAGCAAGTTCATATAAAAGAATTGTGTCATCTTTTTTCTCAATGTTAAGTGAAAACAGCTCATAGAAATTCTCTATAAGCCTATTTGAAAAAAAAATGATCTTTTTATCTTTTATTCGTTTTTGATATCTTCATAAGAATGAAAAATTAATACATTTGTTTAAGTAACAACAATAATCAGACTAAGTACAAGGAACAACTATATGGATAAATTTAGCTTTTTGGGTAATAGTGAAATCGAATTTATCGACAAGCAATACCAATCCTACAAAAATGATCCTGAATCTGTTGAAGAAAGTTGGAGACAATTTTTTCAAGGATTTGATTTTGCAACTGCGAATTTTCCGGTTAAGCAAGAATCAACAAACGATAAAATACCTGCATCCGATTCGATGAATAAAGAATTCAATGTAATGAATTTGATACAGGCCTATCGTCAACGTGGACATTTATTTACAAAGACAAATCCCGTTCGTACACGCCGAAAATATTTTCCTACTCTTGATATCGAAAACTTCAATCTTGCCGAAGCTGATCTGGAAAAGGTATTTCATGCAGGAACAGAACTTGGACTAGGAGCCTCAAAATTGAAAGAAATTGTTGCTCATTTACAAGAAACCTATTGTAAATCGATTGGTGCAGAATATGTTTTTGTTCGTCATCCTCAAATGTTGAGATGGCTACAAAATAAAATGGAGAGTTCTAAAAACACTCCAAATTTTAACGATGAACAGCGCAAGCACATCTACTATCATTTGAAACTTGCAGTTGGATTTGAAAACTATATTCACAAAAAGTTTGTTGGACAAAAGCGTTTTTCTCTAGAAGGAACGGAAACTTTAATTCCTGCATTAGATGCAATGATTGAGCGAGGAGCTGAATTGGGTGTGGAGGAGTTCATTTTTGGAATGGCTCATAGAGGTCGATTAAATGTTTTGGCCAATATTCTTGAGAAGCCATATGCCAATATCTTTAAAGAATTTGTTGGTGAAGAATTTGAAGAAGACATTGCCCTTGGAGATGTAAAATATCACTTAGGATATGGCAATACAGTTAAAACTGATGATGGCAGCAAAGTAAAATTGCATTTAGCTCCAAATCCATCTCATCTAGAAACTGTAGGTGCTGTTGTACAAGGAATTTCTCGATCTAAAATAGATAACGATTACGCCGGAGACCAGGACAAATTGGTTCCTGTAATTATCCATGGAGATGCTGCAATTGCAGGACAAGGAATTGTTTACGAAACAGTTCAAATGTCTCAATTAAAAGGATATAAAACTGGTGGAACCATCCATTTGGTAATTAATAACCAGATTGGTTTTACAACCAATTATTTGGATGCACGATCAAGTACTTACTGTACCGATGTTGCGAAGGTAACTCGATCTCCTGTTTTTCATGTGAATGGAGATGATGTAGAAGCCTTTATCTTCACAATAAAAATGGCAATGGAATATCGTCAGGAATTTAATTCTGATGTATTTATTGATATTTTATCCTACAGAAAATATGGACATAACGAAGGTGATGAGCCTCGTTTCACACAACCAATTCTGTATAAAGAAATTGCCAAGCATAAAAATCCAAGAGATCTTTATGCAGACCATCTTATTGAAAAAAACATCTATTCAAAAGAAGAAACAAAACAATTAAATGCTGATTACAATAAGCTTCTGGATAATGATTTTGAGCTTTCAAAATCATTCGACAAGGTTATTATTCAGCCATTTTTAGAAGACTATTATAATAATATTCGCTATTCGACTGATCAAGATTTTGAACAATCGCCAACTACCGGTGTGGCCAAAAAGAAATTGCTTGAATTAGCAGAAAACATAACCAATTTACCTGAAGATCTAAGCTTCTTCAAGAAAATTGGAAAGCTCATGAGCGATCGAAAAAATATGGTTGTAAATGATGAGTTAGATTGGGCGATGGGAGAATTACTTGCCTACTCTAGTTTGCTAGAAGAAGGAAATGGTGTTCGTGTTAGTGGACAAGATTCCGAAAGAGGAACTTTCTCGCATAGACATGCCGCTTTGATAATTGATAATTCGGACAAAAAATATTTTCCACTTAAAAACATCAGCTATAAGCAAGCTCCATTCCACATTTACAATTCACATTTAAGTGAATATGGTGTACTTGGATTTGAGTATGGATACGCTTTGGCTCATCCATCGGGACTAACCATTTGGGAAGCTCAATTTGGAGATTTCCATAATGTGGCACAGGCAGTTATCGACCAGTACATTAGTGCAGCGGAAGATAAATGGGGAATTAAGAATGGTTTGGTGATGTACTTGCCGCATGGATATGAAGGACAAGGTGCGGAACATTCTAGTGCTAGAATGGAACGATTCCTTACGCTTTGTGCCAATAACAACATGCAAATTACGAACCCTACCACACCTGCTAGTTTGTTTCATATGCTTCGCCGACAAGTGAAGCGAGACATTCGCATTCCACTAATTTGCTTCACACCAAAAAGTCTACTTCGCCATGCTAAATGTGTATCGAAAATAGATGAGATGGCCAATGGACACTTCCAGGAAGTTATCGATGACAACAATGTGATTGCTGAAGAAGTTCGCAGAGTCGTTTTCTGTTCAGGAAAAATCTATTACGATTTACTAGCTAAAAAAGAGGAATTATTTGCGCAAGATATTGCTTTGGTTCGATTGGAACAATTGTATCCTTTCCCAAACAAACAGATCGATCAAGTATTGGAAAGATATCCAAACTCTATTCTTCATCTTTGGGTGCAAGAAGAGCCTGAAAATATGGGTGCTTGG
>JADGFH010000501.1 GCA_016743925.1 Labilibaculum sp. | reverse complement strand
GTCCTGATTCATCTCTTTTTTGAAGTTTTGTGATGATATTTTGCTCTTGTTTATCCATTCTTGACGGTTAAAATTAAGAATAGATTGATCAATTACAAATAGAAATCTAATACTCCTCACAAATCCATTACCATACAGTCACTCATTAACAAGAACTTATCACCACATCTATTTTACCAAAAATAACTCTTTAGTGAGCTGATTACTTAACGATTAAATAAACTATTGTAATCGTTATAAAATTATTATTAAAAAAAGAGAATATTCGACCACTTCTGAAATAACATTTTATCTATTTAAATTCATAAATTTCTATTTGCTTTTTTTCCCTACCTTTGCAGGCAAATTCCAATATCATTAATTATGGATACTATGCAGGAAAACAATGCAAAAGGAACTGATATCTCAACGTTAGGAGAATTCGGATTAATCAAACACCTTACTAAAAACATCAAGCTGAAACACGAAAGCACTAATTTTGGTGTTGGCGACGATGCTGCTGTTATAGATTGCAAAAATAAAAAAACGGTTGTTACAACCGATCTATTGCTAGAAGGTATTCATTTTGATTTAATGTATACTCCTTTAAAACATTTAGGATATAAATGTATTGCAGTGAATGTTTCTGACGTTTACGCAATGAATGCTACACCAATGCAGGTTACTGTATCTATCGCAATTTCGAAGCGATTTACTGTAGAAGCTATTGATGAAATTTACGAAGGAATTAATTTGGCTTGTGAAAACTACAATGTCGATTTAGTAGGAGGTGATACTACTTCATCATTAACTGGTTTATGTATTTCTGTTACTGCGATAGGTGAAGCTGAAGAAAGTCAACTAGCCTACCGAAGTGGAGCGAAGGAAAATGACTTAATCTGTGTAAGCGGAAATTTAGGTGCTGCCTTTGCAGGATTACAATTACTGGAACGTGAAAAGCGTGTTTACGACAACAACCCAAACATGCAGCCAGATTTAAGTGGCCATGATTATATTTTAGAGCGTCAATTAAAACCCGAAGCTCGTAAAGATATTTTTGAACGTTTGCAAGCAGCTAAAATTGTTCCTAATTCTATGATCGATATTTCTGATGGTCTTTCTTCTGATGTAATGCACATTTGTGAAGAATCGAAAGTTGGCTGTCTGATTTATGAAGAAAAAATACCGATTGATTACGAAACGCATAAAATGGCTGAAGAGTTGAACATGAACTACAGTACATTCTCGTTGAATGGTGGTGAAGATTACGAATTGCTATTTACGGTACCCTTAGATAAATTTGATGCCATTGAAGAAATGGAAGATGTAAAAGTGATTGGACACATTACAAATGAGTCGAAAGGTAAATATTTAGTTACTCGTGATAATGTAGAAATTGAATTACAAGCACAAGGTTGGAATCCTATAAAAGAGGATTAGGAAAACCAAACTTCAACAATAAGAAAAGAGAGACTTTCATTTGAAAATCTCTCTTTTCTTATATCCTATAAACGATAGCTTATTCAGGGAAATATCCTCTCATAATACCTCGTTTCGAATTCTTCACAAACAAGATGATATCATCACGCTCAGGAGAAGCTGGCATTTCTGCTTCAATAGCTTCCAAAGCTTTAAAGTTATTCATCCCTTTTTGATATAGGTAACGGTAAACATCTTGAATCTCACGAATTTTTTCATTTCCAAACTCGCGACGACGAAGGCCAATTGAATTAACACCAATATAAGAAACTGGCTCGCGACCTGCTTTCACAAATGGAGGAATATCTTTACGAACCAATGATCCACCAGAAACCAAAACATGAGACCCAATGTGTACAAATTGATGTACTGCTACCAATCCACTTAAGATGGCATAATCATCGATAATAACTTCACCTGCAATTTGAGATGCATTACCCACAATAATATTATTACCTAAAATACAGTCGTGTGCAATATGAGAATAAGCCATAAGTAAACAGTTACTTCCAACAATGGTTTTGCCTTTTGCTGCAGTACCTCTATTAATTGTCACACATTCTCTAATTGTTGTATTATCTCCAATTTCAACAGTGGTTTTTTCACCTCGAAATTTAAGATCTTGTGGAGTAGCTCCAATAACAGCTCCAGGAAATACATTACAATTTTTTCCAATACGAGTTCCCTCCATAATGGTAGCATTAGAACCAATACGAGTTCCTTCTTCAATTACAACATCTTTGTCAATCGTAACAAAGGGCTCAATCACGACATTATCCGCGATCTTAGCCTCTGGATGTACATATGCTAACGGTTGCTTCATTTTAATCTATTTTCTTTACTGACAAACCCTTAATACCATAAGGATCATCCAGTGTAGTAGTTAAAAATTCTTATTTTTTCTTTGCGATTTGAGCCATAAACTCACCTTCGGCAACAATAGTATCACCAACAAAAGCTACACCGCGCATGTTAGCAACTCCCCTACGTATAGGAGAAAGAAATGATAATTTAAAAATCAAAGTATCACCTGGTACAACCTTTTTTCTAAATTTAATATTATTCTGAGTCAAGAAATAAGTTCCGTAATTCTCAGGATCATCAACCTGATTAAGTACCAAAATACCACCACATTGAGCCATTGCCTCGACCATTAATACTCCTGGCATAACTGGTTCGCCTGGAAAGTGACCAACGAAAAAAGGTTCATTCATTGATACATTTTTCACACCCACAATGCTATCATCTTGAATGTCGATAATTTTGTCAACTAACAAGAATGGAGGACGGTGAGGTAACAAACCCATTACACCATTAATGTCTAATACTGGCTCTTTGTTTGGGTCGTAAGCTGGAACTGAATCTTTTCCCATTTCTTTCTTAATTCGTTTGATTAATAATTTTGCCATTTCAGTATTCGGTCCATGACCAGGGCAAGTAGCAATCACTCTCCCTTTTATAAACTTGCCGCAAAGCGCAAGATCACCAATCACATCAAGTAATTTATGACGAGCACACTCATTATCGAAATAAAGCTCAAGATTACTTAAAATCCCTTCTTTTACTTCAACATGTTGATGGTCGAACAAATCGGCAATACGATCTAATTCTTTTTGCTCCATCATTTGGTCCATTATCACAATGGCATTATCCAAATCACCGCCTTTTACCAAGTTGTGGTTTAAAAGAAACTCCAATTCGCGTACAAAAACAAATGTACGACACATTGAAATATCCTTCTTATAATCTTCTAAAGAATTTAATCGAGCATACTGATTTCTCAATACTTTCGAATCGAAAGAAATCATTGCATCTACACTATATTCATCGTCAGGAAGAATTGTAATTTCCGATCCACGAGCTTCATCTTTAAAAGTTATTTTCTCTTTCGGGATAAAATACTCACGAACAGCATCTTGTTCTACAATGCCAACCTCTTCAATTCCTTCAACGTAAAATTTAGCACTCCCATCCAAAATTGGAGGCTCTGGAGAATTCATTTCAATAAGGCAATTGTCTACGCCTAATCCGTACAAAGCAGATAATGCATGTTCAACAGTTTGAACTTTACATTCTCCTTTTTCTAAAACAGTTCCTCTAGAAGTATCTCCAACATATTCGGCACTAGCCGCAATTACAGGTTGTCCTTCCAAATCAATTCTCTTAAACTGATATCCATGATTTTCAGAAGCAGGAACAAACTTGATAGAAACTTCTAATCCTGTGTGTAATCCTTTTCCTGTAAGCGTAAATTCTTTTGCTAATGTTCTTTGCTTATCTGCCATAATTTGACACCAATATTTTTAATTCTAGGTTTAATAATTGAAAGAAAAACTTTCTTTTATTTTTCCTTTAATGCTTTTATTTCTTTTTCCATTTCCATAATTTGCTCTCTCATTTTAGGCAAATTCTTAAATAGAACATACGATTTTTGATAAGGTCCAAAATCAAATGCAGGTGATCCTTGAACAACCATTCCTACTTTTTTAATATTTTTCCCAATTCCCGATTGAGCTGCTATTTTTACTTCATCAGTAATCGTCATATGTCCAGCAAAACCAACTTGTCCGCCAATCATACAATTCTTACCAATTTTAGTACTCCCAGCAATACCAGTTTGCGAAGCAATCACAGTATTTTCATCTATCTCTACATTATGAGCCACCTGAATTAAATTGTCCAACTTAACTCCCATACGGATAATGGTAGAACCCATTGTTGCTCTATCTACACATGTATTTGCTCCAATTTCCACATGATCTTCAATAACTACATTACCTACCTGAGGAACTTTCTTGTAATTATTCGCAGATGAAGGTGCAAAACCAAATCCATCTCCTCCAATTACAACACCTGAGTGAAAAATACATTCAGCTCCAATCTTGCAACCTTCATACACTTTAACTCCAGAGTTTAATATGGTATTGTCGCCAATAACAACATTATCTCCTATATATGAATGAGGATATATTTTAACATTATTTCCAATTGTTACATTACTACCAATGTATGCAAAAGCACCAATATAAATCTTCTCTCCAATTTTTGCTGACTTACTTACAAACGAAGGTTCTTCAATTCCGATCTTCTGTGGTTTACTTTGCTCGTACATCTCTAATAACTGTGCCAATGCCTGATATGCATCCTCTACACGAATTAAAGTTGTTTCAATCTCTTTTTCAGTCGTAAAATTTTTATTTACCAAAACGATCGAAGACTTTGTTGAATATATAAAGTGTTCGTATTTTGGATTGGCTAAAAATGAAAGAGTTCCAGGTTTCCCTTCTTCAATTCTAGAAACATTGGTAACTTTCACGCTACCATCACCTTCTACTTCTCCGTTAAGAAACTCTGCTATATCTTGTGCTGTAAATTCCATTTGTTCTACATTTTTATCAAACCATGTAAATGATTATTTTAAGTTCTAATTTCCTTAGCAAACTCTCAAACAAAAATCATCCAATATAGTTGATTAATAAGAAAAAAATTTCTGCAAATCTAATAATTATTTCATGTACATGAAATTTTTTCTCCTATTGACTGC
>JADGFH010000500.1 GCA_016743925.1 Labilibaculum sp. | reverse complement strand
ATATAGGGTGGAATTATTTTATCTGCAAGAATAATAATTAAAAAAGTGAAAAAAGATTTCTGGAGAGCGTTTATTTCTTGAGAAAACTATACTTTTAAGCGTCATAAAAAATTGATACTATGGATAATAATTTAGAAAGCGACTGGAACAAACTTTTATATAAAATTTCTGAAGATTTTGATGTTAATGCTGATTTAAACGGAACTTTACTCCTAATTGGTATTCAAGAACGCGGTAAGGGTTTTCAAGAAAAGTATTCCAAGGAAGATAAAATGGATCATATTAATTTAGCAATTTGTAAGCTATTGATGAAATGGAAATATTACGAAATGGTAGGTTTCGATGATAATGAGTGGCCAATTTTTAAAAAGAGTAAAATGGTTCCTCCTTTTTCGAAGGAAAAGGAAGAGTTGTTGTTAAAATCATCAATTGTGGAATATTTTAAGGAGAATGACTATTTAGAAGTTTAAATTATCACAAGAAAATTGCATTAGAACAGACAGATATGAAAAAATTACTTTACCTAGCCATCGGTTCACTCTTAATATCTTGCCAACCTAAATTGGAATTAGGAAAAAAGGATAGAATTGTTGAGGTTGAAACTCAGTATGGGAATCTAAAAATTAAATTATACGATCAGACCCCTGCTCACCGTGATAATTTTGTAAAGTTGGCGCACCAAAAATATTTCGATGGTACTTTATTCCATCGAGTAATTGATGGTTTTATGGTTCAAGGTGGTGATCCTGATTCTAAGGGAGCGAAGTCAGGTCGACATTTAGGAGAAGGTGGTCCGGGATATCAGATTCCTGCTGAATTTGTTCCTGAACTGTTTCATAAAAGAGGTGTTTTGGCTGCCGCACGAGAAGGAGATCAAAACAATCCAGAAAAAAAATCATCTGGTTCTCAATTTTATATTGCTCAAGGGAAAGTTTATACTGTAGGCGAATTGGATACTTTGCAGATGAAAATGAATGGAAAGCTAAAAAGTTCTATTTTCAAAACTGTTCAAATGGAGAAAGCTGAATATCTATCAAAATGCCAAATGGAAGGAGAAATTGAAAAGTTAAATGAAGCGATTGAACAAATCAATTCAGAGGTTGACTCTCTATTTTTAGCTTCTAAAATCAGTTTGACTAAAGAACAGATTGAAGCTTATACTACGGTTGGAGGTATTCCACATTTGGATCGTAATTACACTGTTTTTGGCGAAGTAATTGAAGGAATGGATTTGATTGATTCCATAGCTGGTGTTAAAACAGATGATTTTGATCGACCTTTAGACAATATTGAAATGAAGATTAAACTTCTAAAATAGGATCTTAATTGGTTTAGAAAAGCTTCGTTATCAACGGAGCTTTTTTTTTGCTTACCAAAATCTGTCTATTTATCTTAGACAAAATTTTAAAAATTGTGTAATGAATAGCTGTAAGAAATTAATATTGGGAATACTATTCCTTTTTGTAGTAAAGTTTGGAGTGGGACAAGCTACAAATTCGATTATTTTAATAGAAACCAATGTTGGGAATATTAAGCTAATGCTGTACAAGGAAACACCAAAGCATCGTAAAAACTTCTTGCAGTTAATCGAAAACAAACATTTCGATGGCACTTTGTTTTATCGTGTTATAAAAGGTTTTGTTGCGCAGGGCGGATCGCAGGACTCTAGAAATGCTGCAGCTGGCAAAATGATCGGTTATGGGGATTCAAACCGTACGATTGAATCAGAGTTTAACGATCAATTTTTTCATAAAAAAGGTGCCTTATCTGCTCCTCGGAAGCCAGATAAAGTAAACGTGTTTAAAGAATCTGATGTTTCTCAGTTTTACATTGCTCATGGTAGGGTTTTTCCCGACGAGGAATTGACTTTAATGGAAAAGGAAAAAAACATTCCATTGCGAAAGAAAATCGTAAAGAAATATCTCACAAAGCGCAAAAGAGCAGTTTTGGATTCCTTAAAAAAAGCAAAAAAGGTAGATGAGTTTAGAGCAATCGCAAAAGAAATTAAAAGTTCTATTGAATTTGAATATAGCAGTTCTACAGAAAAATTAGAATTTTCGGAAGCTAGGAGAAAAGCCTACACTACGGTTGGGGGTGTACCGCATCTCGATAATAATTATACTGTTTTTGGTGAAGTAATTAGTGGTTTTAGCGTTTTGGATAAAATCGCAAATTTAAAAACAGATGCTAACGATCGTCCTTACATGGATGTAAAAATGAAAGTAAAAATACTGAAGTATTAAATTCGAGTTGAGGAATGAATACGATTAAAAAAGTTTTTGTGCTTATTAAATTGACAGTAATATTCTGTGGAAAAAGCTGTTGGCTGTTGGCTAATAGCTGAAAACTTGATAAATGAGGAACTTATAATACAAATTACTAGGTAATAACTTATTTTCAGATGAATTAGCAACATTAAGCTATTATCATTTGGCTAATGAGAAAAAACTTTTTGTAACTTTGCCGCCTATTAGATTTCAAAAGATAAAGAACATGTTAGACAAAATAAAGAATTTACTTGAGGAGCTGAATGGATTTTCAGCAACGACACTAGAGGAAGTTGAACAATTTAGAATCAAACATCTTAGTAAAAAAGGTAGTATTGCTGTTTTGTTTGCTGATTTTAAAACCGTTCCTAACGAAGAAAAAAAGGCAGTTGGACAAGCTTTAAATGAGCTAAAGACAGCAGCTATGGATAAGGTTAATTCTTTAAAGGATAGCTTTACCAATACAGAATTCGGAAAGTCTGGTTTGGATTTGACTTTATCTGGCGATCCTGTAAAGTTAGGATCTCGTCATCCACTTTCATTAGTGAAGAATGAGATTACAGAAATCTTTTCACGTTTAGGGTTTACGATTTCCGAAGGACCGGAAATTGAAGATGACTGGCATAATTTCTCAGCCTTAAATTTCCCAGAAGAGCATCCTGCACGCGATATGCAAGATACTTTCTTTATCGAAAAAAATCCAGATGTAATTTTACGTACACATACTTCATCGGTACAAGCGCACGACATGTCTGAAATGGAATTACCAATTCGTTGTTTAACGCCTGGTCGTGTTTTTCGTAACGAAGCAATATCAGCTAGAGCTCATTGTATTTTCCATCAAATTGAGTGTTTATACATCGATGAGAACGTTTCTTTTGCTGATTTGAAGCAAACCCTTACTTATTTTGCAAAAGAGTTCTTTGGTGAGAAAACAGAGATTAGATTGCGTCCATCTTATTTCCCATTTACGGAGCCATCGGCCGAGGTTGATGTTACTTGTTCTCTTTGTGGAGGAAAAGGATGTAATGTTTGCAAAGGTACTGGTTGGTTAGAAATTTTAGGTTGTGGTATGGTTGATCCAAATGTATTGGAATTAAACGGTATCGATAACAAGAAATATACTGGTTTTGCATTGGGAATGGGAATCGAAAGAATCACCATGTTGAAATATGGTATTAAGGATCTTCGTTTGTTCTTCGAGAATGATCTTCGTTTCTTAGAGCAATTTTCTGCTGCAGGATTTTAAAGAATTGATAGAATAATCAAATGATATAGAAAGTACTTTCCTAATTGGGAGGTACTTTTTTCATTATAGGAAGCTTCAAGCTCCAAGTTGCAAGAATTTTTGAAGCTTGGGGCTTGAGACTTTTAGCTTAGTGTTATTCTTCGTGATAAATAATCTCTGAAGTAACAGGAATTGCCTGTTTGTACAAAGCACTAACACCGCAATACTCTTCTTCCGATAATTTTACCGCTCGTTCTATTTTTTTATGAGGCAAATCTGCGCCAAAAAACTCAAAAACAATATGCATGTTTTTGTAATAAGTCGGTTGCTCCTCTGTTAATTCACCTTCAACCGATATTTTGATATCCTTAACCTCTACACGCATTTTTTTAAGAATAAGTGCCATATCAATACCAGTGCAGCCAGCTAAAGCGGTTAACATCAGTTTTTTTGGACGAAAACCTTTGTCTTCACCACCAACTTCTGTTCCGGCATCAGTTATCATTTTGTGTCCATCCATATCGGTTTCGTAGGCCAGATTTCCCAACCACGACATTTCTACTTTATGCTTCATATTATTGTTGTTTTTAGTCTACGATAACGTTTGTATAAGTAAAACTTAAATTTGTATATTTAAGCCAAAATATAATTCGATTTTGATTTATATTAAAAGTATACAAAAGCCATCTAATCATCTAATTTTTCATGTAGCTTTTAAAAATAAAGGCTCTGATTGAAAAAGAGTTGTTGAAATGGTAGTGTTAGTTTCAGTTTTAATTTTAGATGAATGAAGCAGAATCCAATTCTTCCAAATTGTAATCAATTAGCCGAGAAATTTGGCGAACGATTTCAACATCTTCAGCGTGAGGATATGAATCTTTTGTTCTGGGACGAAGATGTACATTTCTTGAAAAGAGGAAGTGTAATCTACTCAGAGGGAGATTCAGCAAAAGGATGTTATTTTCTTTTCTCGGGTGTTTTAAAAGTATTTAAGACGGGTATAGAAGGGAAAGAGCAAATTATTAAGTTTGGTAAAGCAGGTGATTTAATTGGTTTTAGGTCCGTGTTGAGTAAAGAGCGTGCATGTACGTCTGCTAAAGTAATCGAGGATGCTACGGTGTGTTTCATTCCTGGCAATGTGCTTACTAAGTTGATTCAGGAAAATTCGAATTTTGCTATGGAGCTAATGCAAATTACTTGCAAGGAACTTGGCGAGGCGAATGATTACATTACTGATATTGCCCAAAAAACAGTTCGTGAACGCTTGGCAGAGATTTTAGTGCATTTGGAGAGTACTTTCGGTCTTACGGATGACAATACGCTCAAAATTGCCTTAACACGCGAAGAATTGGCCAATATGGTTGGTACAGCTACCGAATCGGTTATTCGTCTTTTATCAGAATTTAAATCGGATAAATTGATTGAATTAAACGGCCGAAAAATTAAAATTATCAATAGTAAAGCGCTTAAAAAGGTTGGCGGAATATTATAGGCTAACTTGCAAGAATATAC
>JADGFH010000499.1 GCA_016743925.1 Labilibaculum sp. | reverse complement strand
AAAAACTATCGTGCCAAGTCACGATTGTTAGCAGATCACCTTTGTCCTGCCGATCAACGTATTCAGAGTTTCCTTAACGAATACCTAGAAGATGTTACAACTGATGTTGCTCAAATTCCAAATTCAACTTTTATTCTTGATCAACCGGGAATTTCAAGAGAATTAAGTCTTCCTCCTAACAAGGATGAGCACATTACTGAACTATTGAGTTCATATAGAATAAAACAAGGAGTACTACACAATCCAAAACATGATAGAAGAACAACAAGTGGTTCTTTCCATATTGTTGACGGAGGTCTGCCAGTACCATTGGATAAGATTGAAGTACCTAAAAAAGCATTTGCCAAATTTTTAGAATCAGCTTTCGCCCCTTCTTCAGAAATGAAACAAATTCCATTCACAGCTACTCAAGATGAAAAAGCTGAAATGGTTGTATCTCTTTTACTCCGTCCAATTGTATGTCCGGAAGTAAAAGGTGTTATTAGTCAAAAATCGATGGAGGTTCGTTTCTTCGCGCCAGGAAGCTTGGTTAGTAACCTTGATTTCGTTGAATCAATTTTTGGTAATGCTGGTGATCCAAACCTACCTTCAAATGATGCTGGTTTAGATATTGAACACTGGACTGGTCATACCGGATGTGTTGTTCTTGCTCCTCAATTGTTGAAACTTACCAAAAAAGAACTTGGTTTGCCACATTTCGATGATGCTACAGAGCGTCAAAAAAGAGATGGTGTATGCTGGAAAGAAGAAAATGAGTTGTACAACAATGGTAACGCATTTAAGCTAACATGTCGTAGCGAAAAAGGTGTGGTTATTACTTTAATTGCTGATAACTATTTCGGTTATTCTAAGAAAGAAATCAAAACTCAGATTAGTTTCTCTGCCAACCTTTATGGTTTAGCTGAAGAGGAGCATGCAGGTGGAGCAATTGCTTTCCCAAGAAAAAATTTAGGAGATAGTTTTGATGGAGCTCTTTTCATGAAAAGTGTGTTGAAAAAACAATACAGCTTTGATGAAATGGTAAAAAGTTACGGCGAAACAATGGATGTAAAACCAGAAGGTTATGCCGTTGACAAGTCTAACGATCGCATTTATTATATCGATGAAAACACTTCGATTGATGTATACAAAAGTACATTAAGCTGGGTAAAGGATGGTAAAGAACAAAGTATTCGTTTGTTACCTGAGCATTACTACGTTCACCCATCTGGGTATAAATTGCACATGGAGAAGCATCCAACTGCACCATCGTGGAGATTGGTAAGTACTGCTTCTGAGGGAACTTTCTGTCACAAGCCTTGTACTGTTTCTGGTGGAGGAAAATCTGAAATTTCTAAGTCCCTTCTAAATGCAATTATTTATAGCTCTTTCTATGTACAAGATATGGAGAAAGACTTTAATTTAGCTGATGAAGTAATTAAGCATGACTTTACAAAACGTTGGAAGGATCATCCAAACAGAAAAGCACCGTCAAGATCTTTATTAAGCTCTGAGCGATCACTTGGTTCTGTGGTGAAACTATTAACGCCATCAAAATATTACGATGCTGCTTACAACGAATATTTAGATACTATTCCTGATCACGTAAAAGGGTTGGTTCTATTTGTGAAACGATTCTACCGTCCAGAAAGAACAGATAGCAATTGGAGAGATTATTTCTCTGTAGATGTTATCAACGGAAGAAAAGGTCACGAATTATTATTCAACAACCGTAAAATTGTTGCTAGTTACCTACGTATAGGTTTTGCAAATGACAATTCTTGGTACCTGCACAAATTACGTCAGGATTTTATTGCAGCAGCTAAAATTCAAATGGAAGATGATATTACAGCTTCTGTTGTATTGCCAACACGCAGCCTAAATCACTTGAATGAAGCTTATGACAATAAAAGTGTTAAGCTAACAACAAACTGTGAGAAGAGATTCTTCCAGCGTCCTGATGAAGCAGTTCATAGAGGATACGATAAAGAAGCTGAGGCTGATCTATCGATGAGAAATAACTTTACATCAAACTACCAACCTCTTACTAAAGAAGATGGTCAGGAGTTAGTTGCTGATGCAATTGGATTCGATTTATATACCAAGCCAATTAAAGAAATCATCCGTCAAGGTGCAGAAAGTAAGAAATCGAATTATTTCATTTCTCCTTCTCATACTCGAATTGTAAACGGAAAGCCATCTCAAAATCCAAGATATTTACAGATTAGACCAGACTTGGTAAATCCTATTGACGATCGTTTAGCGGATATCGGTATTCGTTTAGCGAGAAGAATTCCTTTGGATCAGCCGGTACATCATCCAGTAAATGCTGTATTGCCAGGTCGTAGAAATAATCCTGCAGACAAAAAAGCTGGAATTCGTGCATTAAGTGTGTACAATCCTATTCACTATCAAGAACTACCAGAATTGTTCATGGATTTCATTTGTAGTTTAACAGGAAAATCTCCTTCTACTACAGGTGCAGGTTCTGAAGGTGCATTAACAAAAGGCCCTTTCAACATGTTGTCGCCAACTACAGACTTGAATAATGCATTGCTTTCTTATATCCTTACTGGATATCAAGGATTCTCTTCTGCTGCTGGTCATGTTGGATCTGAAAATCGTTTCGACCATGATGTTTCTTTATTGATTCCTGAACTATGGTGTCGATTAAAAGAAGAAACTCGTGAACCTGAATTGTTGATAAAAGAAGGTTCTCTAGAGAAAATTTCAGATTTCGAATACGAAGGAGAAAATATTCCTGCTAGTCGTTTAGGTTACCGTATTACTGAAGAATTCCTTTTCCGCTATATGAACCGTATTTTTGATGAGCCACAGAATGTATTCAATGAAAGAATGCTGAAGCCGGAAACTCAAGATATGGAAGATTTTGTTGACGGTATCAAGAATATCGTTGAAGCGCAAGAAAAAGTTGCGATCAACTTCTTTAAAGATAATAGTGTTGAAGCAGCTATTCCTCCATTGAAAATTCTTTTAAGCATTATGGCTTATGGAGAATATGAAGGAAAAGACATTAGTGATCCTGAGTTGCGTAAGCAATTTGATCGTGAACTAGTTATCAACTCTTCGTGGTATCAAGAGCGTTTGAAAAACAAGCAGCAAATTGATATCAACTTCTACGAAAAGCAAATTGCCTACTTAGAATCATTTATGGCGAATAAAATTAATTCGGAATGGAATGATGAGTTGAGCTTAGAAGATCGTTTCTGGAAAGCTAAAAAAGATCTTGAGAAAGTTAAATCTGAAGAATACTTACGAAGTTTAGTGGGTACAATTGGTGCCGATCCTTTATTTAAGGCTTAAATTAAATTTTCAAAATAAATAAAAAAGAGAACTCTTAGCAGAGTTCTCTTTTTTCATTCTCTATATTTTGAGTTTACAATCAGGCAAAAAATATGCCCGTGATATAGGGGAATCACGGGCTACAATTCTAAAGGGTTAATTAACCTACTAACCAACCTTTCGGTTGAACCTTTATGAGTTCTTACGTTTCCAGTAAGAATTCGTTACTAAAGATAACGAAAAAAAACAAAAATTAACAGTCTTTGCTAATATCCTAGCTCTTTAAATTAATTCTATATTGAACATAACTGAATCTATAGTCACAACATCACTAATATGAATTAACATATCAAAATTTTACCTAATCATAATAAAGATATTTACACATGTAGGATTTTACATTAATGTATATCTAAAAATAGCCTTGATTAAATCAAGGCTATTAAAACTAACAACTAGTTCATCACAAACTAGATTTCTAAACGAACAAATTCGAAAAACAGACTTCCTTTATTTGTTGCAATCTTTAAAACGAGTATTTAAAATGCACCATTAAACGAGTACTTCCTACTTCTTTAGAATCTTTTACTTTTCCATTAACCTGAGTAGTACCATAAGCAGCAGAAGTATAAAGCGCTTGTGTACCAATCATAAAATTACCAGAATAAAACTCTACACGAGGACCAAACTGGTATACATAATCTATATTTGAACCACGACTATATAAACCTACGAAATCATCTCCGCTCTTTGCTAAATCATCATCAGCACCTAAATTTTTGGTATAACCTGCAAACATTCCATAACGAACATTACCTGTTATAGTGTAAACATCAGACCAAATAGAAGAAGTCTTTACATTAGTATACTCGTAATCTCCATTTGCCTTTACATTTTTAACACCATAACCACCCAACATTACAAAGTTGTACATGTTTTGTCCATAAATTGTATGAAGGTTCCAAACCACTTTATCCGACTTCAAAGTCATCCAAGCATTCATTTGATAACTGCTTAATAGCTCATCTGTCTTGGCTCCTAATGGATTTACCACCATAGGCTTTAAAAATTTATAACCTGCCGTTGCTCCTAAAGTAAAACCTTTTGCAAAATCGTATTTTACCTGAGCTGATAACTCTGGAATACTTGCTTGTTGTACGTACTTTACATTCGCGCCATCAGGACCTGTAGATTTAAAATCCATTTCGGATAAAGCTGCGATAAAAGCATATCCTTTTTTATCTCCCAATTCACGAGTATATCTAAACTGAGGAGCTCTTCCCAACACATTAAATGGTAATCCTCCACCCCAGTGCTGAACTCTTGGGAAGCATGAAGTAACGAACATTGGGTGCCAAGTTTTACCAACCAATAATTCATCTTTACCCCAATCTAATTTTACAAATGCATGACGCAAACGAAGCAATCCACTTCTGCCTGTAGAAGTACCAATAAAATCGGCCTGAACAGTTGCAGATCCTTTTGCACCGAAAGCCTCAAAACCTGTTACACCAACATTTAAACGAGAGTGAATTGTCGTCATGAATAGCTCTGATCTATCATTTAAATCTTCCCCATTTATATCGTACGACTTTGCTGCAGGATAAAGGATAACATCTCCCTCACGAGAATTTACCGTTTTACGTGAATCAAAAATTGCTTCGGCCGATACAAACCCACCTAATTTAACTTTCACATCATTTTTCTTTTGAGCTATACCTACTAATGGAAGTAGTGCCAGCATTAAGA
>JADGFH010000498.1 GCA_016743925.1 Labilibaculum sp. | reverse complement strand
ATATATAATAACAATGTGAGTAAAAATCTATTCATATCAATTCTATTTACAAACTATAGATTTCTTGGACTGTGTACTTTAATAGTGTATTTAAAATCATAGCGAAGCATTACCTCATGAGAGCCCTTTCGATATTGATTAATTTCTGTTGAATTGAAATCACGAACATAGCCTAAACTAAACTGTCTGTTTAATTGCATCTGAAACATCCCTTTATACACCTTTTGTTCGCTATCAAACGCCATTCCAATTGAGTATTTATTCATATAAATCAATCTATTCATAAAAATAAAATCTGCTTTATCCGATTTTTGATATTTCAACATTATACTAGGAGTGTATTTAAATTGCTGCTCTAAATCGAAAATATAATCGCCAGTAAAAATATAAGTATACTTAGCGAAATCATTTTTGATCATATATTTGTCCTTGGTAGAGTTAAATGTGTAAGAAAGCATATGTGGTAATGAAAATCCAACATGATACTTTTTTGATGAATAATACACTCCTAAACTAACTTCTGGTATTAAATAAGTTGGTGAGTTGTTTTGAATCAAATCATCGTTAGGATCGTTCGCACGCAATTCTGCCCATGCCGAATTTAACATGATAAAACCACCTCCTAATCCAAGATTAAGAGTTCCTTCTCTCATTTTTATTTTAAAGGAATAGTCGCCAATTATACTTGTTTCACTACTTACACCTATTTGATTATTAATTACTGATATGCCCAAGCCCATATTCTGCTTTCTCATGGGACTATGAGCCGAAAATGTTAATGTTTTTGGAGCTCCACTAAAACCAACCCACTGATTTCGATACATTAGATTAGCTGTTAAAGCATCACCTGTACCGGCTACCGCAGGATTAAGAGCCAAAGGATTAAAAATAAACTGATTCGTAAGAAGAGGATTCTGTCCAAATAAATAGAACGGAGCAAGAAGCCATAATATAATAACTAATGTTTTTCTCATTCTATCTCTTTATCACAATGTAACCTTTGTAAATTTTACCATCATTTAATTTTAAAACATAAAAATAGGTATCAACAACCAAATCAGTACCATTTCGATCTTTACCATTCCAATCATTTCGATAGTCGGTAGAAGTATAAACTTCTATTCCTCTTCTATCAAGAATCGTTAAACTGATATTTTCCAGGTTCTCCAATCCTCTTATTTTAAAGAATTCATTATTCTGATCCCCATTTGGAGTAATTACATTCGGTATAAATATATTGGATACTGATATTTTAATTTCATCAGAATCAATACAAAACTTATTCGTTTCTATCCATTCTAAAATATTTTCACCAACTCCTAATTCAATCACATGTGTACTTGGTGAAAATCGGTCAGAAATATTAGCATTTCCTTTAATAAGAAACCACTCTCCTGTTCCTATTGTTGATAGTTTAGCATTGAGTTCTGTTTTCTCAGCATATTCCAGACTTAAATCAAGGCCTGCATTGGCTATCGGTTGTTTTGCAAATTCAATGGAAATAATATCCATATTCGTGCAAATACCATTAACCTCAGTCCAAGAAAACTGATAAGTTCCATATTCATCGACCATTACTTTCGCATCGGGATCATTTTCGTTAGGTATAAAAGTTACATTGCCTTGGCCGTTAATTTTATTCCAACTACCTATACCCACACTAGAAATAGCATTTAATTGAAATTCTAAGGTACAAGACTCTCCATTAGTTCCCGCATTTGCATTAGGTTGTTCGTAAAAGTTAATGGTTATGTCATCAGAATCAGAGCATACTCCATTATTTTCAGTCCATGTAAACGTATAGCTACCATAAGTATCCACTACAACCTGTGCATTTGGATCATTTGAGTTTGGTGTATAGCTAGCATTCCCATTTCCAGAAGAAATAGCCCAAGTTCCAATTCCTGCACTTGCATTCGCAGATAGATTATAAGTTAAGTCACAAATATCACTACCTGAACCGGCATCTGAATTCGGTTGCAAATAAAAATTTACTGTGATAATATCTGAATCACTGCATACTCCATTTGTTTCTTTCCATTCAAATTGATAAGTGTCAAATCGATCTACAATTATAATTGCATTAGGATCACTTTTGTTAGGAGTAAAAGTTGCTAAACCAACACCTCCAACTTGAATCCATTCTCCAACTCCTACACTAGAAATCGCGTTCAAATTAAAGTCTAAATCGCACTCATCACCTCCAAAACCTGCATTCGCAATAGGTTGCTCATAAAGATTCAATATAATTTCATCTGTATCTGAACATGTTCCATTCGTTTCTGTCCAAGATAATTTATAAGATCCATAAAGATCAGCGCTAACAATAGCGTTCGGATCGTTTTCATTAGGTGAAAAAATCAAATTCCCAGGACCTGAAATTTTTGTCCAAGTTCCTAAACCAACATTAGATATTGCTGTAAGCTGATAATCCAAGTCACATTCATCACCTCCAATACCTGCATCAGTATTTGGTTGCTCGTAATAATTAATCGTAATAATCTCACTATCATCACAACCGTCGTTAGATTCCGACCATTGTAATTGATAAGTACCATAAGTATCGACAATAGCAACAGCATTCGCTGAATTATTGTTAGGTGAGAAACTAACATTTCCTGGTCCTGAAATCTTTATCCAAATACCAATACCAACACTAGGAATTGCAGATAATGTAAATTCAAGATCACATTCATCACCTCCTAAACCTGCATTTACAACAGGACCAGAAGATATGGTAAGTATCATATTATCGACCGCTGTAACACAAGATGGATTGCTTACCGTTTTGGTTAAAGTAATTACTCCTGTATCACTAATGCCACGTACATAAATCGGATTATCAATTGAATTATCGTTAAAACTTCCATCTCCACTAGTAGACCAAACTATTGACCCATTTGTTGATGTACTGCCAATAATCTGAAATGAAGGTCCACATAATTTATCATCTAAACCAGCATAAGAAACTGGTGTCCTATTGTAATTTACAATGATATCAGCAGTACTTAAGCATGTGCCATTTCGAATTGTCCAACGATACACGTAAGTACCATAAACATCAACGGAAGCTGTCGAATTTCCATCATTTATCGCACTAAATATACTCGTACCTGGACCTGATGATTGAGTCCATTCGCCTATTCCAACAATAGGTGAATTTCCGTTTAGCGGACTGCTATTTAATAATTCACAATGATTTTGATCTGCCCCAACTGTAGCTGTAGTTGGCGCCTCCTTATATTCTATGGTAATATCTGCAAAACTTGGAGTACAAGAACCATTACTAATCGTCCAGCGGTATACATAAATTCCATATGTATCTGTTGTAGCAATCGAATTACCACTATTAACCAGACTGAAACTTGTAGTTCCTGGACCAGAAACTTGTGTCCAATTTCCAATTCCAATAGTTGGAGTATTTCCGTCCAAACTCGCACTACTTAATACACCACAAATAAATTGATTTGCACCGGTTGATGCAACTGTAGGCTTACTGTTAAAAGTAACTGTTATTTCTTTAAGCGTAGAACATGTTCCATTCGTAATTGTCCATCGATAAATGTAAGTGCCATAAGAATCAACTGATGCAGTTGTATTTCCATTTGAAACATCAGTAAATGTTGTTGATCCTGGCCCTGATATTTGTGACCAATTTCCAATTCCAATAACTGAGGCATTACCACCTAAACTATTACTTGTGAAAGTTTCACATAAATCTTGATCTATTCCAACCGTTGCAACCGTCGGAATTTCATAATAAGTAACAGAAATATCGTCATCATTTACAGAACAAGTTCCATTACTAATTGACCAACGATAAATATAGGTGCCATAGACATTTGCAGTAGCAGTAGAATTACCATCGTTTACAGCACTAAAAACTGTCGATCCGGGTCCAGAAACCTGTGACCAAGTTCCAATTCCAACTGAAGGTGTGTTTCCTCCTAAAGCATTAGAAGAGGATAAACCACAAATATTCTGATTTAATCCAACAATTGCCACAGAAGGTTGTTCATAAAAAGTAACAATCAGTTCTGCTGTTGATGATACACATGGTCCATTCATTAATGTCCATCTGTACGTGTAACTACCATAAGTATCTGCTGTAACTGTTGCGTTACCATTATTTTCATCACTAAACACACTAGAACCAGGTCCAGTAATCTGTGACCATATTCCATCACCTGAACTTGGTGAATTACCATCCAGAATTAAACTTGTTAAAGTTCCACATCTCTTCTGATTGCTTCCTACTGAAGCAACTTCTGAATTATCGTAGTATGTTACTGTAACATCCGCAGTTGATGAAGTACAGTTTCCATTGGTAATGGTCCATCTATAAACATATGTTCCATAATTAGAAACTGTAGCAATGGCATCTCCTAAGTTATCATTACTAAAAGTACTTAATCCTGGTCCTGATTCTTGATACCAAGTACCGATACCAGCTGTTGGTGTATTTCCTCCTAAAGCTAGACTAGTTTTTACTCCACATCTATTTTGATTAGCACCAACCGTAGCGATGGAAGGTGTTTCAAAGAAATTAAAAATAAGGTTATCTGAATCTGAACAGGTTCCATTTACCTCTGTCCATCTTAATGTGAAGGATCCATATGCATCCGATGTTACCGTAGCATTTGGATCATTAGCATTTGGTGAAAAGCTAAGACTTCCTGTGCCTGATACTTTTGCCCAAGTTCCCGTGCCTACGCTTTGTGTTGCTGACAAATTAAAGTCAAGATCACACTCATCTCCTCCTGAACCAGCATTAGCGATAGGCTGCTCATAAAATTCAACTGTTATTTCAGCTTGATCCGAACAAGTTCCATTTACCTCTGTCCATCTTAATATGAAGGATCCATATGCATCGGATGTTACGATAGCGTTTGGATCATTTGCATTTGGTGAAAAGCTAAGGTTTCCTGTGCCTGATACTTTTGTCCAAGTTCCCGTGCCTACGCTTTGTGTTGCTGACAAATTAAAGTCAAAATCACACTCATCTCCTCCTGAACCAGCATTAGCGATAGGC
>JADGFH010000497.1 GCA_016743925.1 Labilibaculum sp. | reverse complement strand
CTCAAGTGGAGAGCCTTTTAAGAAAGATGATTGAGCTTCCAGAGTATAAAAATGGAGGTTTTTTGCCAAAAGAAGTTGATTTGGCTAAGCGGTTAGGTATTTCTAGAAATACTTTACGTCAAGCAACAAATAAATTGGAGTACGAAGGATTGTTGATCCGCAAGAAAGGAATTGGAACCAAGGTTGCTGAAAAAAGAATTACAACAAATTTAGATAATTGGCAGAGTTTTACTCAGGAAATGTCCGATCAGGGAGTTGATTTTGTGAATTTTTTAATTGAATCAAAATGGGTAAAAGCATCAGCTAAGCTTGCTCGATTTTTTAATATTGAAGAAGGAGATAAGATTCTCTGCTTATCAAGATTAAGAGGATTTTCCGATGGACCATTTGTATTCTTTGAAAGTTATTTTCATCCTAGAATTGGTATGACTGGTAGTGAGGATTTTACAAAACCTCTTTATAGTATTTTGGAGAATCAATATAATGTTGTGCCTTCCATTTCAAAAGAAGAGATTAAGGCAAAATTGGCATCAAAAATTACAGCAGATCGTCTACAGATTAAAAAAGGAGATCCAATCTTGGTTCGTGAGCGCTTTGTTTCTGATCCTGGAAATAGACCGTTAGAATATAATATTGGTTTCTACATTGCCGAAAAATTCACTTATTCTATAACAATTACAAGATAAATAGAACATGAAGAATAAGATTTCTATTGGAGTAGATGTTGGAGGAAGTCATATTAGTTGTGCGGCCTATGATTTAAATGCAAAACAACTTTTAAAAGATAGTATCTCGCATGTTACTCTAAACAATCAAGGCAGTAAAGAGGATATAGTATTTGCTTTTGGTACTCTTTTGCGATCATGCATAAATAAATTCGAGAGTGAGCAGTTTGAGGGTATTGGAATTGCGATGCCTGGTCCATTTGATTATGTGAATGGAATAGGATTATTTACTGGTGAGAATGCTAAATTTCAGAATTTAAATGAGGTGAATTTACGATCGGCAATTCAAGAAAACTTGAATTTTACTGATCTACCTATTCGTTTCATTAATGATGCTACTGCATTTGCCATAGGGGAGTATTTTCTAGGTAAACTGAATGGAGTTAAGCAAACTTTGGCCATAACATTAGGAACCGGTTTAGGCTCTGCTTTTTTATCTGAAGGTATTCCTGTGATAGTAGAGGATACAGTCCCTGAAAATGGCTGTATATGGCATCTACCTTTCGAAAATGGTATTGCTGATGATTATTTCTCTACAAGAGGACTTTTAAAGCGGTACTTTGAACGTTCGGGAACAAAATTGAAAGGCGTAAAGGAAATTGCCGATTTGGCAAAAGAGGATAAGCAAGTAAAGGAATTATTTGCGGATTTTGGTGAAAAGTTAGCACTATTTCTTTCTCCGTGGATTAAGAAATTCAAAGTTGAAACAATGGTTTTTGGCGGTAATATTTCAAAAGCATCCCATTTGTTTGATGGAGCAATGAATGAGCAGTTTAAGAAGGAAGGATTAAACTTAGGAGTGGAATATTCAGGTTTACAAGAATCTGCTGCTTTTGTTGGAGGAGCGCAACTGTTAGATAATAAATTTTGGAGCCTTGTGAAGCAACAATTAAAATATATGTAGTCTTTTAAATTATAGATATGAACACACCAAAAACTAAATTCATTCTTCCAGTTCTTCTTTCCTTTTTTGTAGTAAGTTTTGTTGACTTGGTCGGTACTGGAGTTGATGAATTGAAACAAAATTCGAACACTCCAGAATACTTGTTACAGTTGATTCCTTTTGTGGCATTCATTTGGTTTTTCTTACTGTCGGTACCAGCTGGAATTTGGCAAGCTAAAATTGGAAAAAAGAAAGTATTAAACGCAGCAATTCTAATTACAACAATTGGGTTATTTGTTCCTATTCTTGGCAACAGCTTACCTGTTATTTTGGTGGCATTTTCATTGTTGGGAATTGGAAATACAATTATGCAGGTAGCAGCTAATCCTCTTTTAGTAGATGTGGTGCCAGAGGATAAAGCATCAAGCTATCTAAGTTTATCACAGTTTATGAAATCGCTTGGCTCCATGATTGGTCCTTTTGTTGCAGCTGTTGTTGGACCTTTTCTTGCGAATTTATTTAATTATGACGGTGAGGGAACATGGCGATTTGGTTTGTATCTTTTTGGCTTTATTTCTCTCGTGTCTTTTTTCTGGTTATCCATAACTAAAATCGAAGAGAAGTCAGAAAATCAGGATAAAGTGTCCATTTTATCTTGCTTTAAACTACTCTCTAATCGATATATTACTTTTATGGTTTTAGGAATATTTGCTGTTGTTGGTATTGATGTTGCCTTGAATTCTAATATAGGTACATATTTACACCTGAAACTTGGAGTGGGTGAAGAAACTGCAAAATATGGAAAATCAGTTTACTTTTTTGCCAAAATGGTAGGCACATTTGCTGGAGCAATTATTCTAATGAAATGGGAACCAAAAAAGATTCTGAGTATTTCGAGTGTTTTGGCAATCATTGCTGTTATTGCATTATCTATTACTTCGAATGAAATTTTAGCGTGGATTTTAGTTGGTATAATTAGTTTAGGAGTATCTAATATTTTTCCTCTTATCTATTCAATTACAGTAGGCAATTACCCAACACGTTCCAACGAAATTTCAGGTTTAATGATGATGGCGATTTCAGGTGGTGCATTCTTTCCATTTTTAGTCGGTATATCAATGAAATATCATATAAATGGAGGCCTTTGGCTGATTCTTGTTCTACTTATTTTTATTTTACTTATAGGGAGAATTTCACCTCATAAATAGTATTTATCATTTAAAGAAATGGATAAAATGTATAATTTCATATGTTCAAACATTAGTACAAATAAAAAATTTACTTTTTTCTTACTGGTTTTATTTTTGACTTCTTGTTCTTCTAATGAAGATTTGGTTAAATACGTAGATCCGAATATTGGTACAGCTCACAGCAGATGGTTTTTTTATACGCCTGCTGCTCTTCCTTTCGGGATGGCCAAACCAGCTTCAACAACCAATGCACACTATGGAAACAAATCGGGTTGGGAAGCTGTGGGTTACGATGACAGACATGAGTCAATAGAAGGTTTTGCTAATGTTCATGAATTCCAATTAGGTGGTATTGTGTTAATGCCTACAAATGGGAAATTGATAAGTACCCCCGGAAAATTAGAGAATCCTGATTTAGGTTACCGTTCAAGATTTAAGAAAGAATCGGAAATTGCAAAACCAGGATATTATAAAGTCGACTTAGCCGATTACGATATTACGGCAGAGTTAACGGCCACCAAACGTGTAGCAATTCATCAATATACTTATCCAGCCAATAAAAAAGCACATTTATTATTTGATATTGGAAATCAGCAAGGTGAAAGTGGGAAAGTTGTCGATGCTGAAGTAAAAAGAATTGATGAATATACGCTTGAAGGTTGGGTGGAAACAGCTCCAGAATATGTAAAAAAGTATCAGAAAGGCTCAACAGTATCGATGTATTTTGTTGCCAAGTTGAACAAGGCAATGAAGGATTTCGGTTCATTTAGAGGAGATTCTATTTTCTCGAATCAAACTGAAATATCTGGTAAAGGAGCAGGCATGTATCTTTCTTTTACGCCTGATAAGAAGAAAATTGTAGAAGTTCAATTGGCTTTATCTTACACGTCTGTAGAGAATGCCTACGAAAATTTAAAGGCTGAAGCTAAATCTTTTGCAGAAGCCAAAAAAGATGCAAATCATATCTGGAATACTGAATTAAATAAGATCCTGGTTAAAGGTGAATCTGAAATCGATAAAGTTAAGTTCTACACAAGTTTGTATCACGCTCTATTGGGTAGAGGTTTAGCTAACGATGTTAACGGAGCTTATCCAAAAAATGATGGAACAATCGGGCAACTTCCACTAAACGAAGATGGAACACCTAAATTTAATTTCTACAATACCGATGCAGTTTGGGGAGCATTTTGGAACCTCACTCAGCTTTGGACTTTGGCTTGGCCAGAATATTACAACGACTTTGTGCAAACTCATCTTCAGGTTTATAAAGACACGGGATGGTTTAGCGATGGATTGGCAAACAGTCGATATGTTTCAGGTGTAGGAACCAATTACGTTGGATTGATCATTGCTTCGGCATACAATTGTGGAATCAGAAATTACGATACTGATTTGGCTTTTCAGGCGGCACTAGCTAATGAATTGGGCTGGGAAAATCGACCACTTGGAGCTGGAAAAATGGACGTGAAAAGCTTTTTAGATAATGGATTTATTCCACATCAAGAAGAGTGGGGAGATATTCCAGAGGCTAGTGCTTTTTCTGCATCACATGTGTTGGAATATTCTTTTTCGGCACATGCTGTTGCGCAATTTGCAAAAAAAATGAATAAGACAAAGGAGTACAATCAATTGATTAAACTCTCAGAGAATTGGGAGAACATATTCGATTCTTCGATTGGTTTTATTCGTCCGAAATATGAAAATGGTGAGTTCGTATCAAAATTTGATCCCTTGGAGGCATGGAGAGGTTTTCAGGAAGGAAATTCATGGCAATACAGCTTTTATGTGCCTCATGAGCCAAAGAAATTGGTAGAGAAGATTGGTAAAGGGCAATTCAACGAAAGATTGGATTCGATATTTTTAGCATCTCGAAAGAATGGTTTTGGTGGAGGTAAAGAAATTAATGCATTTGCAGGAGTTAAAACCATTTACAATCATGGAAATCAGCCTAGTCTGCATATTCCTTGGTTGTATAATTTCTCTGGAGAACCAGAAAAAACGCAGTTTTGGACAAGAACCATTTGCAATGAATTTTATGGATCCGATCCAATTCATGGATATGGCTATGGGCAAGATGAAGATCAGGGACAGCTTGGTGCATGGTACGTAATGGCTTCTATTGGTTTGTTCGATGTTGCTGGTTTAACAGGCGAAAATCCAAGCATGCAAATTGGCAGTCCGGCTTTCGATGAGATTAAAATCAAACTAAATTCCGATTACTATTCAGGTAAGAATATTC
>JADGFH010000496.1 GCA_016743925.1 Labilibaculum sp. | reverse complement strand
AATTCTAAATCCATTGTGAAACTTTACATGAAATAATTTATTGTTCAAATATAAAAACTCAAAATGAATAGATCAGCACATCAAAATAATCTTTTGCCAGAATATGATACACTAATTGTTTTTATAATAGGGGAGAAAAAAGATTACACCGCAAAATTTGAAACTGAAGGGAAATTTAGTTTTAATCGAGATAAGGATATATGGGATGATAATTACCTAACAAAAGAAATAGATAAATTAGGAGTTAAGGATCTTGAAAAAATAAAATGTTTTTTAGAGGATAACTTGGTTGAATTTAAACTTCCAGAGAGACTGTTTGAAAATGATCTGAAGAAATGTATTCAGATTTTAAAACGAGATTTTGGAAGTAAGGTGAAAATTGGACAAAGTATTGTCAATAGAGATGATTCTTTTATAGAAAACAAGAATTTAATCAATAATATATCTTGGGAGTTCTTTAAAAGTAAAATAGTAGGGCATTTGCAATACAATCAAATGATAGGTGAATTTTTAAGTAATCCTATAAATAGAGAGCTGAAAAATGATTACTTTGATACAGCAAACGCTATACAGGAATTTTATAATTCAAAAGAAAATTCATATGATTCTTTTGAATGTATATTCAAAGTGATATTTCAAAAGATTAATACCTATGATGATGATATAACAGGTATAGATACTAAGATGAAAATATTACTACATAATATGTATTTTAATTGCGATATAGGTAATAATCCTACAAACAATGATTAGACCAACAAAATATACAAACATTGATGTTTCGATAATTGGGCTTAGCGCTGAAATTATTAAACTTCTAAGCGTAGATCGCTCTTTGAAATACAACAATATTTTAGGGAAAATCATACATATTAAAGGAGAATCTGCTAAAGAGAATTTTTTGTTAGCCTTAAATTTCTTGTACATGCTTGGCAAGATAAAATACTATCCAGAAGAAGATGTTTTAGAACTATTAAAAGTATAGTTATAATGAAAATATCAAAGATATACGCCAATAAATCAGAGTTTAAACCTATTATTTTCAATGATGGGTTTAACGTTATATTTGGTGATGTAGAAAATGAAATAAATCAAAATACAGGGAAAGTTCAAGAACATAATATTGGAAAAACATCCTTGATTCATTTAATTGATTTTTTACTGCTTAAGCAAGTTTCAAAGAAGAATTTATTTGGTAAATACAGTAACAAATTTTATGATTGGATTTTCTTTATTGAAATTAAGCTCAACGATGGGAAGTTTGTAACAATCAGGCGTGGTATAAGTCCAAATACCAAAATATCGTTTAAGGAGCATTATTCTGCTAATCTTGATTTCAAAACGGAAGACAATTGGGATTATGAGAACTTATTGTTGAACGCTAAAGATAAAATGAAAAATCCCAAACATATTTTTCAAAATGAATACTTGAAATATGATGTTATTCCAGAAATTGAATTCCGAAGTTTATTACCTTATTTATTAAGGACTCAGAATGATTATGGTGAGGTTTTTCTTTTATCTGAATCTTATAGCCACAAAACAAGAAAACCACTTTTATTTAAGTTATTAGGTTTCGATGACAATCTGTTAAGAAAAAAATATGATATTGATAATGAAATTAAGGACGAAGAAAAGGTAATAAAAAAGCTAGTAAAAGAAGGTAATCCAGAAGATATATATAAAATAAAAGCAGCAATAGAAGCTAAAGAGCAAGAAAAGCAGGAAGTAGCATTAAAATTGAACGATTTTGATTTTCTTCAAAAAGAGAAAAGTATCAATTTTGAGTTAGTTAATAACATTGAAGTTGATGTTTCACAGCGTAATAAAAAAGCATATGCTTTAGATTACAATATTAATAGCATACAGAAATCATTAGATTCTGAGGCTGAATCTTCAGTAAATGTAAAAGATATAAAGAATCTATTTGAGGAAGTAAATATTTATTTTGCTGAAAATATTGCAAAAGAATATTCTGACGTTATTAATTTTTCAAACCAGATTACTAAGGAGAGAAGAAAGTATTTAAAAAATGAATTAAAAGAGTTGATAGAAGAAAAGGAAATTAATGATGCTAAATTAAATGAATTAAATCTTCAGCGTAGCTCAATGCTTTCTCTCTTACAAGAAAAAGATACATTCTCTAAGTATAAAACCTATCAGGAGGATTTAATAAAAATTGAAAATGAAATTTTCTTCTATCAGAAACAATTAGATGGAGCGAATACAATTGAAAATTATCAAGCTTCTTTAGATGAGTTAAAAGGTCAAATTAAAAAAGCTTCTTTAGATATAAAGAAAGAGATAGATAAAGACAATAAGAATTATCAGGAAATTAGAAATCTTTTTCAATCAATTTATAAGACTACATTTGAATATACTGCTTTGCTTATAATTGAGCCGAATAGTAATGGAAATATAAACATTGCAACTTCAATACTAAATAAAACTCACGATTTAACAGGAAAAGGAGATGGGCATACCTCAACAAAAGTATTATGTGCTAGTTTCATTTTAGCCATTTTATTACATTACTCATCTAAATCATTTTATAGGTTTGCTTATCATGATGGAATCATGGAAAGTTGGGGAGATAATCATAAGCGAAAATTTATAAATCTGGTTAGAACACATTGTAATGAATCAAATATTCAGTACATAATTAGCATGATAAAGAGTGATAAACCTACAAATTTTGAGTTTGAAAAAGGCGAAATTGTTAGAACTCTAAGTAAAGATGATTATTTGTTTGGCTTTGAATTTTAGCATTAATAAATGTGTCGCTAATTAAACAATGATTTTTTCAATCAATATCCGATTCATACTCACAACTACAGATACTGGATCACCAAGCTCGAAGCCGAATTTCTGGAAATATTTACCCTGCAAATTTAAGCCGTTAACGTAGGTTTTCTGATAAGGTTTATTTACGACTTTCAATGTTTTTGAAAGACTTTCTTCTGAATTTGTGGCATCAGAAAAACCGTCAGGATATTTCTCCATGGTAATTGTGGTAATAAAATGGGGAAGAAACTTAGCACAAATTTCCATCTCATAAAAATCAAATCATCATAATCGCATTGTATATTTTTTGATGTAACTTAAGTCCTTAACCAAACTGTTATGCGTTATGGAATTCTTAAAATCAGTATTAGAGATTATTATTGGCGGCTTTTTATTGAAGCTAATAACTGACAAACTTAAAACTCATGGTTCTACCAGAAGCATAGAAAAACAAGAAAGTGAAATTCTCACCCCAACCCCAAACAATAAACAACTAGAAGAAATTGTAGTAGTCAGAACCATAGTCGAAACAAAACAGGATGATATCAATAACTATATCCCATTATTTTTCATCGCCTTATTACTTCATTTCTTTCAATCCAACCCTTTAATATTCCGTTTATGTTTTATTGTCCTTACTTGCATTCTGATTACATACTTGTTCCTTAGATTAAGTAGAACGGTAGAGTATGGGGTGCAAGACAAAAAGATTCAGCATCTCTTTTTAAGGGTATCAATAATATCACTATTCACACAGGTAATTGCCATATTTCTCGCAGCTAGTATCTCAAACGAGGACAATATACTTCTCGCCTTGATTCAAGTTGTAGGATATTTTGGTTTCATTGCGATCTTAGTTGTGATACTTAGCTCAACCATTCACATGAAAGCCCTAAATGAAGGGGAAAATAGTTTTAATGGATTTGAGAGTTTTGTTTTTAATCTTACAGACTATAGATTTAATCTTCTAACTAGTAGTATTGGAATCGCTGTGAGTACTGTGTTTGTATTCTTATTAACAAGTGGGTTATTTTACCATTGGCTTCAATAATTCATCCCAAATTGATTCCACCATTTACTGAAGAACCTCTCGGAAATAACGCAGTTGAAATTAACAAGGGAATAGGCTAAGCTAAAATTTATTTTTTATTAGTCAGAGATTTACTATTATCCATGACTATGTCATCATCTAATATACTTCCGATAACTATCTTTTTATTTTTATCAGAGATACTGTATTTCTCTTTAATTTTTTTATTCAAAATTGTTGTTATAATATAAACAACAACAACAATTATCAGAACAATTAATGTAGATAATAGCCAATCCGCATTTTTTTCTATAAAATTCATACTCTTTCTTTTATTACAAAAAATACACTCCCAATAATATAATTTATTATTCCTAGAAACAATCCAAATTGAAGTCCCAAGAACGTATTGTCTATTCCAGTCAGAGCGGAGATACATGAATAGTACCAAACTAAAATGCCAATTAATATAAAAAACCAACAAACAGTAATTAACCGATCATCGTTTTCATTTTTTAATACTTGTCCCAATTTTTTTAGCTCTTCTAAAATTTCTTTCTTTACATTAATCTTTTTGGGTTTTATTACTCCTAATTAATAATCCTAATCCACTTGCGGCAATTGCGGGACCAACAAATGACGAGGAGTCAATATTCGAATAATCTCGAAATACCTTTTCAAATATGATTAGGTAAAATGGAAATCCAATAGTCAATAATCTATACATAACCCATGTTATTAATTTAAATACTTCTCAATGTTAAATAGCGAAATAATTTTTTTCATCCAATTAACTCCATCAAGACCAAAATCTGTAAGATTTATTTCAAATTTTTCTTTTTTAAGAAAAATAATAACTTTCAGATCCTTTTGGAAATAAGGCGAAGGGTGTTTATATTCAATAATATCGACCAAAAAACAAGAATTTCTTAGATCTGTTGCATCCAATATAAAATCAAATATTTTTTTGTTCTCACCATAATATACTCAACCCATTTAGGTTTTCGGGATTTGAAGATTTTCTTATGTGAGCTATTGTGTTAATTAGTTATTAATCAATTATTTACGATCTATTTGCTTGGAGGTTAAAACAATATTGAGTATCTTTATAGTGTTGATATTCAAATGTATGACTATGGTGCTATCACAAGAAGAAAGAATTCAAATTAAACAATTACATCGTAATTGTAAGCAAAGAAAACACGCTGATAAATTAAAAGCAATTTT
>JADGFH010000495.1 GCA_016743925.1 Labilibaculum sp. | reverse complement strand
TTGTAGTTCTTATGAGGAAAAAATTCCAAAATACGAGCTAAAGTAAAAAATACAAGAATAAAATTTTATTTGAAAACAAAAAACCTCATCTGCGTAAGCAAATGAGGCATGTTGATTAATATTCTTATTTGTTATTATTTCTTCATTTTAATCACAACAACTCGCAAAATAGCTTCACTCTCGTTTTTCCAGCCATGTCCACAATTTGCGGGGCGTTCTATTAGAGTGTTTGCTTCCACCTCTTTGCATTCTTCTCCTATCTCCACAATTCCTTTTCCCTCCAACACCAAAAAGCAAACATCAAGAGGAGCTGCATGCTTGGCAATCGTATCACCAGGTTGTAAGCTTAGGTGTACCATCATCAATTGTTCATTTTGGTAAAACTTTCTAGCTTCAACACCATGATCGTTTATAAAAACGATTCTGTTTCAAATATCTCTCTTATCTCCATGATATACTGTATTAACTTGTAACTATTACTCCCATTGGTAAATATACCAATCTACGAAATACAAGAATTAAGCACTTCAATTAATATATGATATACAAATAATAATCGCACCATTAGAACTGGAGGTTTATAATTAGATTCTTTAGTTTAATTTTAAAGAAATGGAAGTAAGATTTGCAAATCATTATAACATTAAACCAGCAATTACTAGGGCATCTTTATAATCATTTTCATAATTATAGTATCTAGTATAGTTAATGAGGTAAGATAATTCCATTTTTAAGTGCCAACAAAATGAATATGGGCATAAAAAAAGGTACTGTTGTAATCACAATGATATTCCGTAATAATTGAAATTTATATAGTCAAATATCAACTCTTGATGATTTTCTCCTTGAAAATGCATTTCGTAAAAAATTCCTTGAGATAAACAGATCTTTTTGTATCTTATTGTAGCAAGAGGTAGAATCTTTCGTGTTATGTTTTCTATGCAAACTAAATACACTACTAGTATAAATCAAGGTAATACCATTTTGAATTCTGTATAGAACGAAGGAGAAAACATAAATGTTCCTATGGTGCATTGAGTGATGTTTTTAATCTTCTTTTATTGACCTACTTGCAATAATCGCATTGTTAAATCTTTCTAGTTTGAAAGTATGGATAAAGGGTATCAAATAATTCATCAAAAGATAATGCCGATTAGGCAATTGATCCTATACCTCAGCTAGCCTATTAATTGGTATAAGTAATATTTGAAAAAGGGATAACATGACAACCAATAATTTGAAACAAATCAACTTGGCAAATCTATCATGAAAACAATAAAACTAGTAATATGGGATTTAGATGATACATTCTGGGAGGGTACGCTTTCCGAAGGTGAGGTTATTCCCATTCAAGCCAATATCGAATTGGTCAAACAATTAACTGATAGAGGGATCATGAACTCTATTTCATCTAAAAATGATTTTGATAAAGCAAAACAAAAACTAGTTGAACTACATATATGGGATTGTTTTATATTTCCGACCATCAATTGGCAGCCAAAGGGAAATAACATACAAACCATTATAGAAAACGCTCAATTAAGAGCCCAGAATGTTTTATTTCTCGATGATAATCATTTGAATCTCGAAGAAGTAAAATTTTACAACAAAAAAATATGGGCTAAAACCCCCGATTTTATTTCAAGCATAGATGACCATGAAGCATTCAGAGGAAAGAATGATTTGAAAAGAGAACGTTTGGCTCATTACAGGATCCTAGAGGAAAAAGCAAAGGAACGCTCGTCTTATTCTGACAATAGGGAATTCTTGAATTCTTCCGAGATAAAAGTCGCTTTTTTGGACGATTTTGAAGCTAATATCGACCGAGTAATAGAATTGATTCAACGAACTAATCAAATTAACTATACAAAGCAAAGAATTACAATAGAGAACTTGAAAGATATTCTCTCCAAGCCCAATTATGAATGCAAAATGGTAAAAGTGAAAGATCGGTTTGGGGAATATGGTATTGTTGGATTTTATGCTCTTGATCGGTCAGTAAATACTCTGGAACATTTTTTATTTTCCTGTAGGTCAATGAATATTGGTCTAGAACAATTTGTTTATGCACATTTGAATTTCCCGAAAATATCTGTTGTTGGAGAGGTTACCGTTGAACTAGATCATTTAATAAAACCGGATTGGATTAAAATTTGCGATGATTGGAGCCCTAAAATTCAAGATTTAAAAGATATTCAATCAATAACACTCTTTCTAAAAGGAGCTTGTGATTTGAAACAAATGCTTCATTACCTCACTTATAAAAATGTGGAAATCCATACCGAATTTAATGGTGTAAATGACAATAATCATCCTGTTCCCAAGGCTAGTACAAGCATATTACTTCAATCCCAATCACTCGCATCCGAAACCCAGTCGACCTTGATCAAAAAACTTCCTTTTTTCGATGAGCATATATTTTCAACCAAAGTATTCCATGAAAAGTACGATGTCCTTGTTTATAGTATTTTGTTTGACTACACAATGGATCTTTATAAATCTAAAAGTTCAGGAGCAATAGTGCCATATGAAAGTTATTCAGATTTTAAGAATGAAAGCAAGGAGCAATTTATCAGCAGATGCGAGATGCACAAGTTTAATAATATGACTGGTAAATTCTATGACAATTTTAAGTCTGATTTTGAGTTTATTGGCCAGATAAGTCCCGAGAGTTTTCGTGACAATTTGGAGATGATTAGATCAAAATTATCCAAACCCATCATTTTCATCAATGGCACTGAATTAAATTCACCTAAAAGCAACACTTCTGAATACAAAAAAGCTAAGGATAGACATATACAAATGAATCAAGTTCTAGATGGATTTTGTGTAAAATATGATAACGTATACTTGCTGGATGTTCGGAAAATTGTAACTGAAGCAGATATACATCACAGTATTAGACATTACAATAGAAATGTCTATGAAGAAATGTCCAATGAATTAGTATCAATAGTTCAGAATATTTATCAATTAAAATTTCAAAAAAAAATGCTGATTTATCGCATTTATAAAGGCTATAAACTACTAAATACTTATGCCAGAGAAGTGGTACGTCAGGGAAGGCGTTTGCTATTGAGATCATGAATGAATCTTGCTCCCTGATTGTAGTCCAAACTGGAATAATCCACATCAAATTTTGATTTAATCCAATAAAAATAAATTTCCGTCAGGTATAAAAAACAAAACGCTTAACTTTTAGCGAGTTAAGCGTTTTTATTGAGGTCTCTGGCGGACTGAAAAACACTTAAATCGATGCTTTTATAAACTATTCAATCACACTACAAAAATCACTACATCTTAATAAATGCAATACTTACAGAGATTATTAGGTGTAAAAGTAAATTAAGTCGATTAAGATAAAATAAAGAAAAAGCGGCAACAAAAGCGGCAACAAATTTAAAATAGTATATCTTTAGCAAATCAAATAAAGAGATAAGCTAATGTCAAATGTTCGATTCACTTTAAGATCTCCCAAAAGCGAGACCGAAACCCCAATACATTTAATCTACCGTCTAAAAGGCGAAAAATTGGTATATCCAATTGGAATAAAAGTAATCCCTAAATATTGGAAAGATCAGAGAGTGCGAAATGTTGCAGCTGCAAAAAATAAAGTTTCAATAAATAGCTTGCTTAATAATCTTGAAAATAAAGTAACCGCTTTTGTTGATGGATGTATAGTTGATGGTTTACCCTTATCAAAGCACACTTTAAAGAAATTCCTTGATAATTATTTTGCGCCAGTTAATGAAAAAGAAAAGAGCTTTTTCGGATTTATAGACAAAGTAATAAAAAGCTATGAAGGAAAAATAAATCCAAGTACAGGACGACCAATTACTCTAGGAACAATAAAGAGTCTTAAAGGAACTAAAGCTGTTCTAGAGCTATTTGAAACTGCCAAATATCCCCTTTCTTTTGAATTGATTACACTCGATTTCTATTATGATTTTATTGCATGGTGTAACACAAAAAACTATGCTACCAATAATACAGGCAAACACATAAAGAATCTAAAAATGTTTATGGGTGAAGCTGTGGAACAAGAATTAACCAACAACTTAAGTTTTAGAAGTAAACGCTTCGTAGTTCTTAAAGAAGAAGTAGACAATATCTACCTAACTGTTAACGAACTAAAGGAAATGTACAATCTCGATTTATCTGAAAAACCCCAACACGAGAGGGCTAGAGATTTATTTTTGATTGGTGCTTTTACAGGCTTAAGAGTTTCCGATTTTAATGATCTAAAACCTGAAAACATTATAAAGCGAATTGATGGTTATAGGCTAAAAGTTGATACTAAGAAAACAGGACAAAAGGTCATTATCCCTTTGCACCCGATTGTAGTAGCAATATTAGAAAAGAATGACGGGAAACCTCCAAAGAAAATGGCTGACCAATCAATTAACTACAAAATAAAAGAGGTAGGAGAACTTGCGGAGCTTGACGATATCGAAAGTACTAGCAAATCTAAAGGTGGTTTAAAAGTGAATAAACACGTTCCTAAGTACACTCTTATAAAAACCCACACAGCAAGACGTAGCTTTTGTACAAATGCTTATTTAGCAGGTGTTCCAGTTATTGATATCATGGCTATCAGTACCCATACCACTGAAAGCTCATTTATGAAATACATCAAAGTAACCAAGGAACAGCAAGCCGATAGGATGGCTCAACATCCATTTTTCACCGATAAAGCGGTTTAAATCTGACTTTTATTTACCTTAATAAATTGTTTACCTTGATTCTAAATTGATGATGAAGAGTTGACAATGTGTTGACAAATTAGTAATTTAAGTGTAGTTTTGTCAACCAACACAAAATTAAAGACCGCCAAGTCATGAAAGAAATATTCTCAAAACGCTTACGCTCTGCTCGTCAGATGCTAGGCTTATCAATGGATGAGCTTGTTGTACGTATTGATAGTATAGTATCAAAAAATGCAATAAGTAAATACGAAAAAGGTTTGATGATGCCCAATAGTACCGTATTAATTGCACTATGTAATGCCTTAAATGTAAAGCCCGACTACTTATTTCGCGCTTTTAACTTGGA
>JADGFH010000494.1 GCA_016743925.1 Labilibaculum sp. | reverse complement strand
CTTCTCTACTATCTTATTCAAACAAAGCCTTATAATATTTCAGTTTATTAATTGTTTCTCTTACTTTTGCACAACTTAGAAGTCTTAACTTCTTTTAATTAGTTGAGTAAAACGATAATTAAAACATAATTTTATATCATGGCATCTACTTCAGATTTTAAAAATGGAATGTGTATCCATTACAAGACCGATCTATATACTATAGTTAGTTTTCAGCATGTTAAACCTGGTAAAGGTCCTGCCTTTGTAAGAACAAAACTGAAAAATGTAAAAACAGGTAAAATCATCGATAATACTTTCAACTCTGGTGTAAAAATTGATGTTGCTCGTATTGAGAGACGCCCTCATCAATTTCTTTACAAAGATGACATGGGTTACAATTTAATGCATACTGAAACTTATGAGCAAGTTGCTTTAGAGGAAGAATTATTCAATGCTCCTGATTTATTAAAAGAAGGTGATAACGTAGAGGCTGTATTTCATGCAGATACTGAAACACCTTTATATGTAGAACTTCCTGCTCACGTTGTGATGGAAGTTACTTATACAGAACCAGGACTAAGAGGTGATACATCATCTACGAACTCGTTAAAAGCAGCAACGATTGAAACTGGAGCAACTATCATGGTACCATTATTTATTAATACTGGTGATAAAATTAAAATTGATACTCGTGATCGCTCTTACTCGGAACGTGTAAAAGCTTAATTTACATAAGTTCATCATCAAAAAAGGATTCTTTATGGAATCCTTTTTTTTTATTCCTAATTGAAATTTGGTAGTGAATTGATATTTCCTAAATTAGCATAAACACTAAATTCCTACTCGTGATCAAGCAACAATCTGTAAACAGCAAATTTAAGCTCGAACTAATTCTTAAAATCACGCAAGCGATAAATGAAAATTTATCGGTTGATGAACTTCTACAACAATACCAGAATATTCTTTTCGAAGATCTTAAAATTGGTAAAATTGCTGTTTTTAAGTTTAATTCTCGATGGGAAAAATTATTAGTTTCGGGTATTTCCAGAGATTATATCGACAAAATAAAAATAGAAAAGCACCTTTCTAGTTTTTCCGAAATCACCTATATATCTAGTGATTTACCAGATGTTTTCCAATCTTTTGATTTTGTTATTCCGGTATTCCATAAGAATTCAGTACTTGCCTATATTTTAATTGGTGATATTGATGAGGAAATGGAAGGAATGAGTCCAGCAATTAGACATTTAAGCTTTATACAGACCATTTCCAACATTATTATTGTTGCTATGGAGAATAAGCGTATGTATAAGCAATTGCTAATACAGGAGGCCTTTAAAAAGGAAATGGAATTGGCTTCGAAGATTCAAAATCTATTAATTCCAAATCAAAGTTCCCTTCCACAAAATCAATACATTTCTACTCGCGCTTATTATCAACCACACTTTGAAATTGGCGGAGATTATTACGATTTTATCAACTTTAATAACCAAGAACTAGGTTTTTGTATTGGAGATGTATCTGGAAAAGGAATTCCTGCTGCTTTAATAATGTCTAATTTTCAGGCGACCTTACGTGCTTTATTCCGTCCAGAAATTCCTTTGGATGAATTAATGAGGCAATTAAATCAAAAAGTTTGTGAAAATTCAAGCAGTGAGAAGTTCTTAACTTTCTTTATTGGAATCTATAATTATACTACCAGAAAATTAAAATATGTAAATGCCAGTCATCATCCTCCGTTACTATACAATTTTGAAAAGGGAGAAACCTCTTTACTTAAAGTGGGATGTATTGGCTTAGGTATGTTGGATGAAATTCCAAAAATTACGGTTGGTGAAATTACAATTAAGGATAACTCTAAATTACTTTGCTACACAGATGGTTTAATCGAATTAGAAAGAGGAGATCATATGGAAGTTGGTGTTCATTTTCTAACTAAAATGTTCGCAACACCTAAAAGTTTATCCGATACCTTTGCTGATTTGATTCAGCATATTGATATTGCCAAAAAGAACAAAGCCGTTATTGATGATATTTCCCTATTTGGAATCGAATTTAACTCATTATAAAACAAAAGGATCAGCAATGCCGATCCTTTTTTATATATCTATTTTGTAATTGTATTACTTCGCGATAATGAAAATTCGTTCTTCTGTTTTTTCATTAACTTCAGTTGAAGCATCTGTAACCTTTACTAGCATTTTATATTTACCTTCCTTTGTATTAGGATCGAGCTCCATATCAAAAGTAACCACTTGAGATTTTCCAGACAATGTTCCTGACTTATCAAAATCAAAATCCACAGGAGTCGTTTTTACTGTCATACCTACAGTCTCTAAAAAATCTACACTAACGATATATGATTTTAAGGCTTTGTTATCTGTTGCTGTAAAACTAGCATTAACAGTTGTTCCTGGTGCAAATGATTGATTCGCTGTCGGTGCAGTTATCGTAATTCCCGGAGCCTCTTTATCTGTATCATCTCCTCCACTGCTTCCACAACTCATTAATCCTACTGAAAACAATGTAACTAAGGCGTATTTTAAAAATTTCATTTTTATGATTTTAGTTTTTTATTTGGTTAGCTTCTTTAAAAATAGTTGATAAGCAGCAAACTAACAAGCAACAACAAGGAAATAATTCTTTTTCCCCTTCTGAACAAGAAAATATTTATCCGCAATTAGGTGCTCTTTAGTGATCACCATTTCTGAATTTTGTACCTTCTCTTTATTAATACTTATTGCATTTCCTTTAAAAAGCCTTCTTAATTCACCTTTCGATGGAAATACATCGGTTTTAACTGCCAACAGCTCCAATACATCTACTCCATTTTCAAATTCTGACTTGCTAACAGAAAACTGAGGAACACCTTCAAAAACAGATAAGAATGTATCTTCGTCTAATTTTTTCAATACATCGGCAGTAGCCTTTCCAAATAAAATTTGAGAAGCTTCAACTGCTGTATTGTAATCCTCTTCAGAGTGAATCATTGTTGTTACCTCTTTTGCCAAACGCTGCTGCAATAATCTCATATGAGGAGCTTCTTGATGTTCGGCTATTAGAGCTGCTATTTCATCATGCGAAATTAAGGTGAAAATTTTAATGTATTTCTCTGCATCACTATCAGAAGTATTCAACCAAAACTGATAGAATTTATATGGAGAAGTACGTTTAGGATCTAACCAAATATTTCCTGATTCTGTTTTTCCAAACTTGCCACCATCAGCCTTGGTAATCAAAGGACAAGTAATTGCCCATGCTGTTCCACCTTCTTTTCTGCGAATCAATTCTGTTCCAGTAGTAATATTTCCCCACTGATCTGATCCACCCATTTGCAATTTGCAATTCTTTGAACGGTACAATTCCAAAAAATCCGTTCCTTGTACCAATTGGTAAGTAAATTCAGTAAAAGACATTCCTGTTTTCGAATCAGCACTTAATCTTTTCTTTACTGAATCCTTGCTCATCATATAATTTACTGGGATATGCTTTCCAATATCACGAATAAAATCAAGGAAAGAAAAGTCTTTCATCCAATCGTAATTGTTTACCATTTCGGCAGCGTTAACCTCATCTGAGTCAAAATCCATAAATTTAGAAAGCTGTGCGCGCAAGCAATCCTGATTATGACGAAGTGTTTTCTCATCTAACAAATTTCTTTCTTGCGACTTTCCTGAAGGATCTCCAATCATTCCTGTAGCACCACCAACCAAAACAATTGGCTTGTGTCCTGCCACCTGAAAATGCTTTAACATCATAACACCTACAAGATGCCCAATATGCAACGAGTCAGCCGTCGGATCGATTCCCACATAAGCTGATGTTAATTCTTTTGCAAGTTGCTGTTCTATTCCTGGCATCATATCGTGAATCATGCCTCGCCATTGGAGTTCTTCAATAAAATTCATGTGTTCTGTATTTTTATTCCTGATACGGATCTAATTATCAATTTCTATTCGAATGGCAAAGATAAGAAATTTACCATTTTATTTTCCTCTATATTTTAGCTATTCCATAACGAATGATGCAAGAGCAATTGAAATCCCCAAAATCAACAATAAATTATATATAAATGATAGCATCATAAACTTGATTGTTGTTTTAATCCACGACTGTTGATAATAGAATTTCAAAGTCAGAAAAAGCTGAATTGGAATTAACAAATACAGATATATAGCAAATGACTGTATAGCCACAATTTCCGTCAGAATTATTAATTCACTTAAAATTACGATTACAAAAATGAAAGAATGATAGTTAAGCGAAATCAATAGATGTTCGAGTAAATAACGTTTCCTACGAATGTAAAATAATGCTAAAAACAGGGCGAAAACCGGCAAAACAACAAGCAATAGCTGCGAAAGTTTCTTAAATGCCATGTCGATCATCATCTCAGGATTCAGACGCCACATTTCAATTAAATTCTTAATTGCCTTGTTTTGAGTCAATAATTCACTATTGTTTGCTTTTTTTGTGACCGAAGCAACTGAATCTGTTTCTGTTATCGGATTTGTATCAATATCAACATTAAACAGGTTTCCTTTTATTCTTGTTGTTTTCTCCAAACTATCAACATCAATACTATCTATTGAAATTGCATCTTCAAGAAAAGATAGAACTTCAACTTGTTCCCCTTCCCCATTCTTAAATGTAATATTCTTTTCTGATTCGGTTTCTGGCTTATGATTATGAGAAAGTAATAAAAAAGCAAAAAAAGTTAAAAATAGATACAAGCGAAAAGGTGGTGTATACCTCGCTCTTCGCCCTTTCATAAACTCCTTAGTTATAAAACCCGGATGAACAATAAGAGGTAATAGGGTGTGAAAAAAGCGATTATCAATCGATAAAGCATCTCCTAAAGATTCAGAAACAACAGTAAAGAATGGGCGATGAAAACTTTTAACAGATTGTCCACAATTTGAGCAAAAACTACCATCAACAGGGTACTCACAATTAGCACAGAAGCCTTCAAAATGAACAGTTTTACGTTTTGGTAATTTTTGTATGTATTTTTTAATCGTTTCCTTCATTAGACGTCAATCGGAAGTTCCTTTTTTACTTTTTCTTTAATTTTATCC
>JADGFH010001178.1 GCA_016743925.1 Labilibaculum sp. | reverse complement strand
GTTAATAAGTTGTTAATATTTTATTCAGTAGAAATAGGATTTTCTTTCTGTTTTTTTCGTATTTTTTCTTTTCTATTCTTTTTCTTCTTATTTGTATCCCAAATATTATCAAAATAGAAATTCAGACCAATTTTTCCTTCCCAGAAATAGTCATTATAATTTCCTTGTTTTAAACCATCAATTTTATCATTAAAGATATAATGATTAATAATTGAAAAATTCAAACCCAAACGATCGTTAAATAAGAATTCAACACCTGCTCCATACAAAGCTTGAGTATAAATTGAATTCGATAGATCAATAGTGTATGCCGACTTTTCCTGCTGAGAAAACACACCAAGTCCACCTTCTATGTAAGGAGTCCAATCTTTAAAAGGAAGCAAACGATACTTTGCGGTTACATCTAAGGAATTATAAGTTCTTTGGAAATTTTCAGTAGTAGCCAAATCTCCTCGGCTAAAGTTAAGCCCAAACTGTAATGACGACTGAGTATCATATAATAAGGAAACACCTCCTGCTGCTTCCATTTCGGTATGACTATAATCTCCCATGTAAAGCCATGAACCAGCGTTAAACCCTAAACCAAATTTACGACGACGGGGAGTAATTAATTGATCAAAGAAATCAGAACCTTGATTATCCTCTTTATTTTCGACATATTGCGTTACAACATCTGAATTAACATCTTCCGGGTTTTTCAAGTCCCAAAGACCTTCAATTACACCCTCGATGATTAATGACTCAACAGCTTTCTCAATAGCCTCTTTTACTGCCATTTCTGACGGCTCATTATAAGTAAAACCAACTTCGGCTTCTAACAAGCGTTTAAATTTGACATATCTGAATACACTAGCATCTAGTTTCTGGGAAAGAATCATTTTCGAAGTATAGACAGTCTTTAAAATGCGACCATTACTAGTAGAAACAGCACGTAGATATACTGTTACCCTGTCCTGTCTGTACTGTCCAGAAGCTCCTGCTCCAAAATATTTTAATCCAGCTCCACCAGTAAGTACATTCGCATCATAACTGATAACTCCTCCCTCAAGTACTAAACCAGCAAATAAAAGTGGTGGTAACAATTGAGATTTTTCACTTTGTCCAGCATAATTAGCTCTACTTGATCGAATTATTTTCCTCTCATTAAGCAAATTAGATAAACCTTCTCTTTCAATTGGAATAAACCAACCAGACTCTTCGATTGCCTTTAAAAGTATCGATGTAAGTCCTTGTGTTACTGTCGTTGACCAGTTTGCTCCAGTAGCTGATGGTTTATATTGACCTGTTTGATCTCGAAATTTATAAACAGCTGCAACCATTTTTTCTTTTGGTTCAGGCAAATTTACTAAACTTTTTCTAGCAGGAGTTTCAGCACCAATTTCAGCCCTTTGTTCCGAAAGTGGCTGATTAAAATAGGGTACACAACCATTAATTAAAGGTAAAATTATAAGAAGACTAAATAAATAGCGTACACTTTTAAACATATAGAGAGAATTAATAATAGATAAGTTTCA
>JADGFH010000493.1 GCA_016743925.1 Labilibaculum sp. | reverse complement strand
TGCACCGAAAATTTAATTTGTCCACTTTCATCTTTAAAATTAATGAGCTCAGAGTCATTTAAACTTTCCAAATTCTCATCCACAGATTTATTTATAGCAGCAAGAAGTGAAATTCCTAACAAATACCACAAGCCAAATATCAAAAATGAAAATTTTAAGGTTGCCGAAAACTCATTCACCAATGAAGATTCAGGATCTCCGTAAAGTATCGATAATAGTATGGTAACAAAAATTAAATCCATAACAAACCATAACAACAAGTGTATTCTATTGAAGCTAACAATTTTGAATAAGGGTCTTACTATAAATTGCATAAATGCACAAACAATAAAACCTATAAATCCAAAACCAGCTAATCCAAAGAATTCCAATTGGGCAGGATAACTTACCCAATGATTGATGTTAAAAGGTACAAACAGATACAGAAAGCTTAACGAAAACACAAGTACTCCAACAACAAATAATAGTCGGTTGCGAGCACTATCCAGTAGATGAAAAGGAGTTTTGAACCAGTTTTTTATTTCTAACCAATTAAGCATGTTGCAATTTTACTTGTTTTCCAAATTCCGTAGTTATTTTTGGAAGCCCATCTACTATCCATATAATGAAGGGAGCCCAACAAATGTAAGTAAAAAATGAAGTGTTTTTTCAGAAAGTCAAAAAGTGTTTTCAGAAGTTTTTGTAACTTATAGATTACCAAATACAAAAACTCAAAATTATGAACTCAGAAGAAATGATGGAGATTATTATGTCCGGAGAGTGGTATGATAAGGCAAATAATATTGTTTGTTCTTTTAGTTGGTCTGATTTAGATCATTCAATTACGATAAAATATCTTTCTGGAGACAAAATGGGTCAATCGGACTCCCACCAATTTGTAAAATTATACCATACAGCCGAAGAACTAGCAAATTGTACTATTCTTCGTTACCAGAGTAATTTATTTACAAGTGAATTTACGCTTGAATCAAAAAATGGTCCTTTACTTATTGATTCGAATGTTTTTGGAAATTTAAAACTGATTTGTAAGTAAAAGCAATTCATATTCAGTTTGTCTTTCTCTCTAATAAGATCATCCTTGAAAGAAGATCCGATTTAATAAATCATGAATGCCCTGCTTTATTTGAATGAACTAAGGCATCAATTATGCTTTATATTGTATCCAATTGATTATTATTTAATTTTAAAAATAAACCTGTAGCATAAAAGCTATGTTCTCTTTTTACGATACCATTAATTATCAAAGAGAATGTCAAAAAAACAAAATCTTTTGTGTTAGAATCATAAGAATTTAGCTTTTGTGAGTCAATAATACATTATTCAATAATCCATTTTAGATATTCATCTAATAAACTGGAGAACTCTTCAGTAAATTCATGTCCAATATCCTTATTAATTTTCAACTTATTTAGCCCACCTTGTTTATTTACGCTGTTTATCAGATTCTTTTGGTCGTTTAATGCAAAATCGTGTTCACCGGTAATTATTGCGATCTTCTTTTTCAGATTAACAAATTGTACAATAGTTGAATCATTGATTTTCGGGACAACAGGGCAATTTAAAACCAATCCCGTTACAGGTATTATCTTTTTAAAAGCTAAATCAATTGCCATATATCCTCCTGCCGACATGCCTGCAAAAATTATTTTACTTGTATCAACAGAATGACTTGCCATTACACGATCATAAATATTTGTAAGCTCTTTGAGCGTTTTTTCATCGTTGAATTCCCATTTGTATTCTTCATTATTTTTATTGCTGAAAGCATAGGATTGTACAAATGTTGAAATGCAATTCTCCTTCATCACCGACGATTTCCATGATTCCTTCGCCCTTTTGATACTCCTGCTGTTGCCATGGAAAATAAATACAATGGGGTAAGTTCTGTTTTCATCATAGCCAGCAGGCAGAATCACTTCGTATTCAAGATGTGATGTCTCATACCAACTATGCTCCAAAGCTGCAAGTTTTTTAAAGTCTGAATTCTCCTTATAGTATTTGTCGTAGGCAGGATTGCTTAAGCCAAAACAGTATCCTTTTTCATGTCCAGCTTTCCATATTGCAATTGCCTTTGCGAATTGACTGTTCCTAGTATAAAGTCCTCCAAGAAATGAAATAACATCTTCGTCTTCGGCAGGAAACTTTTTATAGGCGTATTCAGAAACAATAATCGCTGAATCAATATTATTTGCTTGATAATATTTTACTGCCAGCGGGGCCATTTCCTGAAAGGATGTGTATTTGTCAAATTGTCCAAAACTTGAGGTCACGGTAAAAACCAGCGCACACATTGTGATAAATATTTTTGAAGTCATAGCTTACTTATGTATAGTTCCTATTTGCATTAAACGTAATGGTTTGTATAATAATGGCAAGCGATTATTAGCCTCATTCCTATTAAGTTAAGGAAAACTGAAGCGGGCTACTCTTTGATTATATTATTCTCACGCTTACTTTATTATTTCAAAGTTATTGATACACTTTCACATAGTCAACGATCATTTGAACAGGCAAATCAGCTGCATTCACCTCACCTACCCATGATCCTCCAAGTTGTTGATCGATTAAAATATAAAAAGGTTGATCATATGGCCATTGTGAAGAATCAACACCCTTAAACATTGGATATCTAAAAGTTTCTTTACCATTTAAGGTAAATACCAATTTATCTGGATACGATTCCAGTCCATAGATGTTAAATTGAGTAATATCTACCTTTGCTGTTCCATGATGTGGTGGGTAGTTCTTTTGTTTCAGTTCCAAAGTGTAATAGGAATGTGTAGTTTGGTAGATGATATCGTCAAAATTGAGGTGCTCCATAATATCAATTTCACCATTTTTAGGGTAAGCACCATACTTCTTTTGTTCTGCAAGCATCCACATAGCAGGCCAAGCACCTTGTGCACAGTCTAACTTTGCACGTATTTCAATTTTACCATATTGAAAAGCAAATTTTCCCTTGGAATAAATTCCTGCCGTTAAAAAAGGTCTTGAATCACTCAGAGTATCTGGATTGATAATTCCATTTAAGAATAATCTACCATCTGTGATAGAGTAACATTGCTGATTCGTTGACATATGTTTCCCCCAATCTGCATTATTTGGTGGAATTAGAGTCCATTTTGTTGTATCTAAATGAGCGCCATCAAAACTGTCTTGCCAAATAATTTGCCAATCCTTTTTCTCTCTACCTTCTTTTTGCAAATAAACATATGAGTCAGTAATTTCTGATGGTGTCTCCTTGCATCCGATTATTACAACAATTAAAAGTGATATTAACCAATTGTATTTTTTCATATCTTTTATTAAAATTGAGTACAATGGAAAATTGTATGAATAGTGACGGATTACATATCACTCTCATTGCCATTACTTAAGTAAGTATTTGAAGTTCATTATTTTTTCGAATCAAATATATTTTTGATATATATCGCATTTCCCCCTCCTGCTCCCATTTTTATTGTAAGTGTGGTCGTTGAATTCACCTGCTGTTTTCGAATTGTATAGGCTTCTTTATTGTCTAAGAAATGAGAATTCTCAGCATCTTCATATATTGTTGCTTCATATTTTCTATCCTTTGGTAAAAAACTTAAGTCCAACAATATTGTTCGTTTTTCTCTATTGGTTAAAGAACCAATAAACCAATCATCACCCGATTTGCGGCCAATACAAACAAACTCGTCCATTTTGGCATCAATTACCTTATAACTGTCAAATTGTGCAGGCATATTTCGAATACAATCAAATAAGTCATCCTTCTTTAAATATTCTTCAGGGCTATCAGGTAATACCATCCAACCCGAATAAATTGTAATAAGCTTAGCAACTTCGGCCACTACTGTGCCAGGTATTTTTTGGAAAACTTTCACTCTGGAATCTGCATTATTTAAATCGAACCAACCATTTGTCAAATCTAATGGGCCGGCAATCATGTTTATTAAAGGTTGATTTACTGCAGTTTCAGGAAAATATGATTTTTTACCATCTGCTTGAGCATGACCATATTCTCTAGTTACAAGATTTGGCCATGTTCTTATATCACCACTAGGAGGAATAGGATTATCATGGAAATCAACCATTAATTTATATTTGGCACAGAGTTCGACAACCTCACGAGTATGCTTTACTTTTTCTTCAGCATTCCCTTTCATAAAACCATATTTTACACCTACCGCTCCCCATTCATGAAATTGCTTTAGTACTCTTTCTAATCCGAATTTTTTAGCACCTACATCATTTAAATAAAGAATAATACCAACTTTTCGTTTCGCAGCATACTGCATGCAGTCTGCGATATCTATTCCATCTCTGGCAGATGTTGGATCCGAACTTTTCTTAAATTCAGAACCGTACCAATCTGCATCAATCAACAAATATTGAATGTTGTTTTCTGAGGCAAAATCAATAAATCTTTTGTGTGAATTTGTATTGAGTTGGTAGGTGTACGAATCGTCGGTTTTGTATCCCAAAACACGCCAATCCCATAATGATTTGCCCGGCTTTATCCATGAAGTATTTTCAATTTTACATGGCTCGTTCAAATTCTCCAATAAATTGGACTCAACTAAATCACCTATTCTATCTCCAATCATAAAAGCTCTCCATGACGTTTTGAAAGGTTGATTACGACTCGAATATGTTGTATTAAAACCAAGAGACTGATTATTGACGGAAGCATTAACAGAAAAAGGTGCGAACTCGATAATATCAGCTTCATGAATGGCCATGAACTTTTTATTATCCAATTGTAACACTACAGGAGTACGAACTTTGTTGATACTCTTTGCTGATTTTAAAACAGGCCCTATGTTATGTTCCTCACCGTTATAAGCCCAATAGGTAAAATCACCATTAACATTTAGCTCTGTTAATTCTGTATCAATCATTAGACTATCACCTATTACATTTGAAGGAAAATTGTATCGATAGGCAAACCCATTGTTGTAAAGTCTAAAAATGATTTCATGGGATTTTTGTTTTTTATTGGTTTTAAAAACCTGGAGATTATACTCAATATAATGATTACGTACAGTAGATTGTTTACCAACAACACTTGTCCAAGTTTCATCAAATTCGGTTTTGTTTAAGTCAGAATAAGCT
>JADGFH010000492.1 GCA_016743925.1 Labilibaculum sp. | reverse complement strand
AATCAAATCAAGATAAAAGTAATACCTCTGTCTCAAACCTATACACTACAAATAACTCTAGTTTAAAAGAAAATAATACCGCACAAGAGAAAAGTGTAGTATCAAATATCAATTTAAAGAAAAACAAATCAGTCGAATACTCCAATAAAGGCAATCAGTTTTATTCTAAAGGTAGTTACGACGAAGCAGAAATGTATTGGGAAAAAGCTCTTAAGCTTGACCCTAACAACCAAGCTGCAAAAAACAATTTAGATAATCTGAAGAGCATACAAAACAGCAATGCTCAAATTATGGCGCAAAGCCAACAGCGAGCAAACGACTTTAATGCACAACAACAAAACATTCAACAATCATCAGAGAACATTGCCAATAATTTGGTTGATGGTTCTCCTAATGCCGTAGGGCAGGCAGGTGTGGCTACAGCTAAACTTTTAGCCGAAAGTGGTGCTGGATATGCCGAATCGATGCTTGGTGGTGCTGGGGTTGCTGTTGTTGGGGCACTTTTGAATGGTGCTGGTAATGGTAAAAAATTAGGCCTAACCGGAGAAAATATTAGAAAAGAATATAAAAATGCAACTTATGTGGGAGGTTTTTATGATGGGAAATTTGATGGGATAATGAAAGTTATTTTAAAGGATGGAACAGAGATAGAAGGTAACGTAGTTAAAAACTCAGTATATGGGTACATTTGCAAAACTAATATTTCTATACCAAGTACATGTAAAGGAAATATTTTTTGCAGTATAAAAGAAAGTAAAACAAGTAATACCCTATTTTGTAATATTCTTGCAAATAAAGAAGGTTCAAAAAAATATGAAATTGATCTTAATTTAAATAATGGAGATAAATATCAAGGAGGATTCAGTAATTACTATAACAACTATAGATCTGGAATCTACCATTTTAAAAATGGAACAAAACTAATTACTAAAGGTTATTGTGCCAATAATATTGATCAACAACAAAAATTTAGAAAAGATAAAATACTATTTAATAATGGAAATTCTGTAGAAGGCAGTTTTACTCAAATGATAAGAAGTGGAAAGAGTGAATATGCTTGGAGTGACAATGACAAATACACTTGTGAGTTTGAGGATGGTAAAAGAGTTGATAAACTAGAAATATTCTTTAATAATGGTGATAGTTTCCACGCAAATTATAAAAACAACATTTTTATAAAAGGTAAATATCACAAAAGTAATGGTACGGTTGACGAGTTAATAACTACAAATCTAGATAAGCAAAATTATAAGGCTATTTCCCAAGATAATCTTCTAAAGATTTTCTTCATTGTTTATGAGGATCTAATTAAGACTAATAATATTGAAAAGGCTAAAGTAGTCCTTGATGAAATAAGAGATATTTATAATCATACGCAACTGTCAAAAATATCATCATTAGAAAATCAATTATCCTCTTTTCTCGTTGAGTGTAATGCCTTTATTTTAATTTTACCATCAATTGAATTAAACGTTTCTCATTTAATTTCTCATTTAAATAGAGGATTTGCCCATTACCAACAAAATAATTTCAACCAAGCGGCTAAACATTATTACAGTGCATCTAAAATGATTAAATGCATACCTGATATTTTTTTAAATGTTTCAGAATTAAAAAAGACACTAAATCAAATTGAAGAAATCTGTTCATCAAAATATAATGCCATTGCTTTTGGCTTAGAACAAATCAATGAACAAGAAAATTTAGAAAACCTGTTCTCTTCTTTGGATTATAAAACATTCTCAAAATTAATCAACAAAGCTTATAGATTTAACTATTATCCTTCAGGTAATAAAAAAATAAGTCATCAAGATTATAGCTACTATCTTAATGAAACTGTTTCAAAGAAAGAGAAATTTGGAACATTAAGTTTCACCTATTATGAAAGCATGATTTTACCAAGCTACAATAAAGCTGCTCAATCAATATATTTAAAATATAAGGACTATGTGAGTTATATTGAATGGTTAACGAATAAAACCCCATCTCGACAAGAGTACCGAAGGATATACCCCTATTAAAAAAAGCAAATACTCAAATCCTATTATTAAATAACTACCCAAACCTTATGAAAAAAATAGTTTTAATTTCCATATTCTCATTACTTAGTCTTTTTGGATATACACAGAATACAATCTATGATAAAACTAAAGCAATTTATACCAATGCACCTTCCGGTTCAACCATATTAACAAGAATTACCGTGGAAAAGGACAATTTAGATGCCTATACAATCAAATTGAAAAGCAATAATAAAATAGAAGAATACACAATTAAACCATTAGAGTTTGGAACTTTCCATAATGGTTTTACAACTGCATTTCTGAATCTTAACAGTTGCAAAATTGATGAATCAAAAACAGAACTCAAAATGCTTTTTATGGATGTCCTTCTACACAAATCTGAGGAAAAAGAAGCTCCACTGGCAGGTGTAATACACTTGGAAGATTCAATTGGTCTAGGTTATCTGGTGGAAGAAACTCGTAAATTAAAAGGTCTAAACTATAAACAATTGACTATAAAAGCACCAAACGACCCAACAGTTAAAAATCTTATCATAAAATCAAAATCATATTTTGAAGAATTAATTAAGAAGGAGAACGCAAATCAAGGAAATAACGAAAAAAAAGCACATGGTTCCATTGTAAATAACACTGTACTAGATTCATTATATTTTATACCAAATAAAACTCAAATCGAATTCTCAGAAGGGTATATTAGAAATATTACAATTACAGGATCAGTATATAAACATGAAGATAAATGTAATCCTATTTTCAAAGAGGCAATTTTTAAAAACGAGATTCCAATCGGTTTTTCTTCTCATAAAGATTATTCCAATTTAAAAGAAATATCTCTTTCTCTTGAGACTAAACACAAACATATAAATCTTAAGATTCCAATTTCTTATTTTCTTTGTTATCATCCAAACCTTAGAATTAATACAAGAGATTACTGTCCAGAAAACGGAGTTATAAATATTGAACATCCGAGTAACGAAATAAAATTGCGCAAAGAAAAAGCTGCAAATATTTTAACAGCAAGAGTATTTTCAGATATTCTTGGTATGCAAGAAGATAGTCCAAATGGCATTATACAAACTGAAGTCGAAAAGAGAATTAACCTTGTAACCCGTCGACATAAATTTTTAGGACGCTCGAATTTTGGCTTCTTTCAGTATGCAAAACCCTATGTAGTTCTTAGTAAAGTAGAAAAACAAAATCGATATCTAGAATTAGAAGAACAACAAAAAGAAAAAACTCTTAAAGTTAACTCTCTCGATCTGATTCAACATGAAGCCTTTCGGGTTGGTACAGATATTAACTTAATCACATTTGATGGTGTTTCGGGAAAATCGACAATTTGCTGGGACTCCGGGGTTGCCTTTAGTAAAGTTATCGTAAGTGATACAACAACCATTGAAACTGCTGAATCTAATAAAATTCACATAAATAATATAAACTTATATACTAAAGCGAAAATAAGTTTATTTCCAGATGAGCGTTATGGAATCAACTTCAGCTATCAATTAAATTATTATTCTCCATTAAATCATGAGATAAAACCATTACCTATTAAGACAGATGGAGATAATAAAAACTGGTTGCAAAGTATGGAAATGATGGCATTCCTAAAAACGGGAGATTCCGGTAAAATGTTCTTTCGCTACCGATTAAATAGTTCACTAACCAATTGGAATTACAATTTTGCACAAGTACAACTAGGATATAGTTTCGATATAACAAAGCAAATTAAATAAGAAACAATAAGTCATTTTCTATAAGCGAGCTTAAATTATTTAGGTTCGCTTTTTTCTTCCTTTCGGTTAAATCAGACTTCTCACAAGCTATCTTATTTTTTTATAAACGAACAAAACTATTAACTTTATTATCTTATTAAATACATGTAATATTTATGACTAATCCATCCCGCTTTATAGATGCCAACCTAACGCTCGATGCTTTCTCTGATAAAACGTTGGTTGTTTGTCCCAAATGTAAAGGGAAGGCAATTGTTAGCAGTGCACAGATTCCAGAAAGTGCTAAGTTGCATTGTTCATCTTGCCACTACACTAACAATAAGCCCATTAATATTAAGGATAGAGATTTTAGCCTAACAACCGACTATTATTTCAATTGTGAGTTGTGGCTACAAGCTTCGTTCAAAAATGAATTGTTTTGGGCACACAATTATGAGCATCTGGCTTATATGAAACAATACATTGGTGCAGGTTTGCGACAACGAAACGACAGTGAGTTCTTTACATTAGTAGAGAAATTACCTGGTTTTATAAAATCGGCTAAGAATAGAGATAAATTATTAAAGCTAATAGATAAACTTGAAAAGAAATGATTCAATTAAAGTCCTTCATTTACATCTGTCTATTGTTCATGTTCTTTGGGAATACAGCGTGTTCACAACCTAGGCCAACCAAAGTATACATGCACTATTATAAACCCGCTTTAGTTATAAACGAAATTCCTAAGGATGATCGTGTTCCATACGAGGAGCTTGATGTGTTTTTATTTGAAACAGACAGATTATTTAGTAGTGTGCGTAAGATAAAGGTCAATAACAAGGTCTATCCTATTCATAAATACTTTCTACTGGAACCAATCGTCCGCATTGAACTGCTTGATGATACCAAATGCTTTTATTTACTCGACTACCACAAAAAGGTTGTTGCAGCTTGCTATCCTAATGAATCAAGTTACGAAGTTCATTGGTTTACTGATGGAGAAAACTCAGCGATAAAACAGAAGGAAACAATAACTGTACATATCAACTACGACTATAATGAGAGTATGGAGAACATGTATATCAGTTATGATGAAATCGTACTCGAAAGGCATTTTGACAAAGATAAAAATCCAGATGACTTCGAACTCTATTATTTTGATGAAGACAGCGATGGAATTATAGAAAAGAAAAAATATAAAACGAATAAGCGAATTAATGCCATTAAGAATTCCAAACCATTGGGCTGTAACCCATAATCAGTTTTACGATAAGATATCACTTTCGACTGAAGGACTATTTGTAATGACGAGCCACAATTTATTATCCTTTAAATATCACGATAATGACCTGTAATATACAATTACAT
>JADGFH010000491.1 GCA_016743925.1 Labilibaculum sp. | reverse complement strand
TCTCGATGTGTACCGTTTGTATTAATAGGATATGCATAAATAAGAATTTACCGATGATGAGGATTTTTATTTCGATTGACTCATTCTAATTTACAAAAAAAAAACTTCAACTAAAGAGTTGACATAGAGTTGGAAATGAACTAACTTATTGTTTGCGTGAAAATAATGCCACGATACAATCACCTAAAAACCTTATTTATGGCCTGCCAAATTTCTTTCGAGCAATTTAAAACCCCAGTAGTTATATTTCAATACAGCCAGTTAAAAGAAAATGTTCCGGTGCATGCCAAAGTGCTTAATACCGATTTGGTGGTGGTGCGTTATCAAGCTAAAGTTTCTGTTTTATATGGAAGGTGTTTGCATCGTGGTGCCTTATTGGCTGATGGATGTGTAAAGGGAGATAACATTATTTGTGGTGTTCATGGCTGGGATTTTAGGAAAGATACGGGCGTGAGTGAGTACAATCCGAAGGAGCGTTTGCATAAATTTTCTGCATCTGTGAAAGATGATCAGGTGTACATTGATGAGGAGGAGGTAAGAAACTTCGAAATTCGTAATATTCCATCGCCATTTAATTCGGATGCGTATTTGGGCGATTATGCCGATACACATCCCGAGGCTACAGAGCCATATACAAAAGAGATTCAGGCATTGGCCAAGCATGGTTTAGAGAAATACGGACATCACGGTCCAACCGCTGCCATGGGAGTCGATCGAACGACCTTACCTCAATGGAACGATCTATTATTTCTGCCAGCTCAACTCTCCAAAAAGCCATTGCTTGATGATGTTGAAGTCGATTCGACTGTGGTAATTGGGAAAAAGGCCAAGAAGCCTTTGCGATTGGAGATTCCGTTGTTTGTGTCCGATATGTCTTTTGGATCTTTATCTCGTGAAGCAAAAATTGCCTTGGCACGAGGTGCCGAAATGGCGGGTACGGGCATTTGTTCGGGCGAGGGTGGAATGCTTCCCGATGAGCAAAAGGAGAATTCAAAGTATTTTTATGAACTGGCATCGGCGAAATTTGGTTTTTCGTGGGATAAGCTGGAAAAAGTGCAGGCCTTTCATTTTAAGGGCGGACAAGCTGCAAAAACAGGAACAGGTGGACATCTACCAGGAGCAAAGGTAAAGGGTGAAATTGCCAAAGTGAGAGGTTTGGAAGAAGGCAAACCGGCCATTAGCCCTGCTGCTTTTACAGATTTGAATACCGTTGAAGATTTTCGTGATTTTGCCGAAAAAGTAAGAGCAAAAACAGGTGGTATTCCTGTCGGATTTAAAATTTCGGCCAGTCATCTAGAGGCAGATCTTGATTTTGCACTTGCTGTAGGTATCGATTACATCATCTTGGATGGTAGAGGAGGAGGAACCGGAGCAGCGCCAACCATTTTACGCGATCATATTTGTGTGCCTACCATTCCTGCACTTGCCAGGGCCCGTCAGCATTTAAACGAACGAAATGCGCATGATGTTAGCCTAATTATTACGGGTGGTTTGCGTGTTGCTTCCGATTTTGCAAAAGCTCTTGCGCTTGGCGCTGATGCTGTGGCTATTGCGAATTCGGCTATTCAAGCTGTGGGTTGCATCGGAATGAGAGCTTGCCATACCAACAATTGCCCTGTTGGAATCGCCACTCAAAAAGACAATTTGCGTGCTCGCCTAAAAGTACAGACTTCGGCACTTCAGCTAAAGCGTTTTTTATTGGCTACTACCGATTTAATGAAAGTAATGTCTCGTGCTTGCGGTTACAATTCTTTTGCGCAATTCAATCCTAAAGACTTAACAACTTTTAATCATGATATGTATCGCTTAAGCGGTGTAAAATATGCTGGAATGAATCCGTGAGATTGCGTTATGTGCTGGAGTAGTGGCACATTTCGGGCTTCAAGCCTGTTGAATCGAGATGAAATAGGAGTGGAGTACAAAGCTCCAACCTACAAGCATCTCGGGTGTTGTTTTTATGCCTTCGTTTCTATTTTAGAAAGTAAGCTGTTCTTATTTTGATTCGTAATAATTGGCTTCTAATGTTTATCGGTTATTGCATAAACAAAGCCATCTGAACTACCAAAATAAATTATTTGCTCTGATATTACAGGTGAAGATAAAATGGCACCTGTATTGATAAAAATATCTCGATATAGAGAAGAAAGCGTTGGCATATCTTGAATACCTGCTGCTAATGTTTTTATCTTTTCAGCATCCATTTTTCCTTCAGCGGTAAATGCATTTATGGTATCCTTTCTACAGCCAATGGTTTTAAACTCCCACAAAACATTCCCTTTCTCAAGTTCGATTCCATACAATCGGCCATTTGCAGAACCAATGTATGCCATTTCCGCATCAATTGCCGGGCTCGAAAATGTATAGGTATTCGTTTTAGTTGAATAATTTATGTTTCCATTTGTTTTATTGATTGAGAAAAAGCGAAAAGAATCGGATGAGCCAGTGTATATATTCTCTTTGCCTATTGAAGCCGAACTTGGCATCCACGATCTGTCAAAATTATTATTGGTCCATAGCGTATCGCCTGTTTCGATATTAAATGCATAGAATTTAGCATCCCTTGAACCAACATACGCAACGCCTTTATCAACAGAAGGAGATGCTTGAATTCCCAGCCAGATGTATTGTGTTGTATCTCTTCCTGTGGCGTACTGCCATTTTTTCTTTCCTGTGCTAGCATCCAGACAATAGAATTTGCTATCCCACGAACCTACAACAAGTGAATTTTCATGTATGGCGGGAGAGGAATGTATACTGCCTCCTGTTTTATACGACCATATCAGTTTGCCTGATTCAATAGAAAGAGCATAAACATGTGAATCGCTTGAGCCAAAATACACAAGTTCATTAGCTACGATAGCCGATGATAGATAGAAATCCCAAAAATCTGGTTGAAAAGAGCCATTGTAATAGTCTTTTACATTGAATTTTGATTCTCCTTGCGTTTTAAATTTCCAGATCAGTTTCCCATTCTTTTGATTTAGAGCGTAAAAGAAACCATCGTAGCTTAGAAACATTACTTTCCCGTTTGCAACTAATGGTGTGGAACTCACAGCACCCTTCGTTTTGTAGGTCCATCTTATTTTTCCTGTTGAAGCATCTATTGCATAGAGTTTATGATCCTCACTTCCGATGTAAACGGTATTGTTATCGAGTACTGGAGAAGAAATAATTTGCCCTTCCGTTTTTACTTTCCAGCGTACACTTGGCTCACTTTTTACAGATGGTGAGTTGTAGTTTCCTGTATGTTGACTGTTATTCATAAACATACTACTCTTGGCTGAAGTAGTTTTCTCCTTTTTGTTGCAAGAACAAAAAAGAAGCAAAAGGAATAGCGACGAAAGGATACTTATTTTCAAATTGATATTGGTGGTCATGGCTCTTTTCTTTTCGGTTATTAATGCAATATCTCGACTAAAGATAAGAAGATAATAATTTAGTTTTAGCGTGCAATTTGTTGAGCTTTGCAATTAATTATTTCAGGTGTTGCTCAAGGAAATCAAGAGGATTGTAAAAATACTTTTCTAAATCGTCTTTTGTGTAACACACTAAAGTATAGGATGCATATAATCTTTCAGGTTTTGAACGATCTGGCTTTAGTTTAATTGGTTGTGCTTTTAAAATTTCAAAATGAAAATGATCAAATTGCCACCCGTACCTATTGAGTTCATTTTTATTCATGAATCTGGCGATTGGAATTTTGGGATTGACATCATCATATAGGTTAACCTCTATTCCTGCAATGTGTTCGTAAACTGTCCAGAATTTGTGCTCATTTCCATGTTCAATGATCAGCTGTGCATAGGGTCCATCGCGACGCTTGCTGATGACAACTCCTTCGAAGATTGGAAATATAGGTTCTGATTGGTAATTATTTGTAGGTCTTCTAATATCTATTCCAGTGTGAAGATGTGCAGGAACTTTGGGTCTTTCCTTTCTGAGTAATCCATACTCACCAATCTCAGATAGTTTCATAAGGCTAATCGAGTTTCTGTCTGAGGTATTAACCGGTAGGCTATATTCAAATCCCAAATCAGAGAAAATGAGAAGTATAAATACTAAAAATCCAGTCTTAATCATTTGCAAAGGGTTTTATCTTTTGTGGAGTACAAGCTTTGGCAATATGGCAAGAATTGGATTGCGAATCTTGTTTCTCGCCATTTGCTATATTGGTGTTGGTTTGCAATTTCTAAAATCTCAATGAAAGACAACTCAGACCACCATCAAGTTTTCTGAATTCAGAAACATCAACTTCTTTTACCGCATATCCTTCATTCTTAATCATTTCTTTCGCTTTGGGATATCCTTTGGGTATTATCACTGTATCATTCACCCATATGCAATTGGCAGCATAACTTTCATTTTGGTCTATCTCTAGAATATTGAATCCTTGAAATTCTTCCTTAGATAAAAATTCACCACAAGCCACTAAGTTATTTCGCTCCAGATAGGATACTCCTGTCTTCAAATGCAATACATCTTCCAGACTCACGGTGAACCCTTTCATGCCATATTTCTCCAAATACTCAATGACTTGCTCAGCACCCTTTTCATTTGTTCTATCTGATAATCCGATGTAAAAGTTCGATCCTACCATCATTATATCTCCCGCATCTACCGTTCCTGGTTCTTTTACTTCTTCAATATTGCTGTAATACTTTTTCAGTGTATTCTTAATTTCGATGATCTCTCCTCGTCGTGATAGTGCTCCAGGATTTGTTATGATTGCACATTCACTTGTTAGTAATGCAGTATCTTCTACAAAGGTGGAATCGGGATATTTTTCGTCTCCTTCCAAAACCACTACTTCTACTCCGCATTCTTTAAGAGTTTTTACGTATTCTGCATGTTGAGCAAGTGCTTTTTCATAATCAGGTAATCCTAATTCTGCGGTGGTCAATCCTTTAGACATGCTTTTCCCGGGCTTTCGTACTATTGCTTTCTTGAACATATGTTTGATTTTTTATTCTTATTAAACGGCATGTATATAAGAAGTAGTTGTTAAACGTACAAACTTTTCGAATAGTTAAATATATTAAAAAAGCACAAGTCGTAACGACTTGTGCTTAAATAGCTGTTTTGTATATTGTTAGTAATTGCTATATTTC
>JADGFH010000490.1 GCA_016743925.1 Labilibaculum sp. | reverse complement strand
ATTGCTGCCTTCTTAAATATTTCGTAGTTAAACTCTTTTGCCATATTGTGAAGATATAATCTTTAATAATAACGCTGACACAGAGTTATGAACAGTGTCCTCGACATTCATCGCACTGAATAAACAACAGGTGACAATCGTTGTTGGCACAGTTGGTATGTGTGTCGCAGGCTTTGCCACACTGGTGACATTTGGCAATTACTTCGTTGTTGATGCTTTCTCCAAGGCGTTCGTCGAAAACGAAGTTTTTACCACGGAATTTAGATTCAACACCCAGTTGTTTAATTTCTTGAGCATAAGCAATAATGCCACCATGCAATTGGTTCACATCTTCAAAACCATGATGCTTTAAATAGGCACTGGCTTTTTCGCAACGGATACCACCTGTGCAATACAATAGGAATTTTTTGTTTTTGTCTTCACGAAAATCATTCACTACCATTTCTATTTCTTCACGAAAAGTATCTACATCCGGGCAAATGGCATTTTCGAAATGGCCAACTTCACTTTCGTAATGGTTGCGCATATCGATTACAATGGTATCTTCTTTTCCAATTTCGTTGTGAAACTCAAAAGGTGATAGGTGATTTCCTACATTGGTAGTATCAAAAGTATTGTCGTCTAAGCCATCGGCAACAATTTTTGGTCGAACTTTAATTATCAGTTTTAAAAAGGATTTTCCATCATCTTCTACGGCCCATTTTATAGGCATGTTGGCCAGCTCGTTGTGACTGTTTAAATCGGTAAAAAAGGCATCTATATTATGCTCTGGAATACTCATTTGTGCATTTATTCCTTCTTTGGCAATGTATATTCGACCTTTGCAATCCAATAGAAACCATTTCTCAAATAATTTGTCGCGATATTCGTTTGGCTCATCGAAATTCACATACCGGTAAAAAGAAATGGTTTTTCTTTGAAAATTTTCGCTCTCTAACTGTTTTTTTAGTTCTTCCTTGCTATATTTATTATGAAGTTGCATTTTTGTTATTCTAATTTAGAATTAATAAACATTGCAAAAGTAATGGTTTTTTACGTTCTAACAAGTAACCACAAGTTACTTGCGGCGTAAATAAGACTAATTCATTTTAAAAAGATGAAATTGCACAAATTATAATCACATTTTATGGAGAAACAATTTCTGATTGTTGGACAAGGTATCGCAGGATCTTTACTTGCTTACGAGATGTACAAAGCCGGAATGAACTTTACGATTATCTCAAATCCAGAGATCAAAAAAGCCTCTGATGTGGCCGCTGGGATGTATAATCCTATGGTATTTAAGCGACTTACAAAAAGTTGGATGGTTGATCAGGTTCTGCCTGTTATGACAAACTCGTACCAAAGGCTGGAAAAAGAACTAGGGGAGCAGTTTCTCTTTCCGATGGATATCGTTAAGCCACTTCTCGAAGATGAAGGTAAGATGTGGGAGAAGCGTATTTTTGATGGCGATTTTTCAGAATATATGGAAGATAAGAATGAGAAAGGCTTATTTAGTGGTCTGAAAAATTTCAACTTATTTGGTAAGGTAACTAAATCTGGTCATGTTAATTTATCGGGTTTACTGAGCAAGCTAAGAGATTTCTTTAAGGATAGAGGCTTGTTGATTGAGGCAAATTTTGAATACAAAGATCTTGGCTTTATCAATGGAAATATCACCTGGCAAGGAATTACAGCAAGAACAATTGTTTTTTGTGAAGGTTACCACGGTGCAAAAAACCCTTATTTTAAAAATATTGCTTTTAAACCAACAAAAGGAGAATTGTTAGAAATTGAGTGCGAGGGTTTACCAGAAAATAACATTATCAATAAAAACCTGTTTGTATTGCCTGTGGGGAATCACCGCTTTAAAGTTGGTGCTACCTACGATTGGAAAGATCAAAACGAAGAGGTGACTACCGAGGCGAAAACCGATCTGTTGTCTCGATTGGATAAAATTATAGATGTTCCTTATACGGTCCATAATCATTGGGCGGGTGTTCGGCCTACAATTAGTGATCGTCGTCCTGTCTTGGGTGTACATCCTCATCATGAAGGTATTGCCATATTTAATGGTTTGGGAACAAAAGGAGTGATGTTAGCACCTTATTTTGCAAAGGAAATGGTTCAATTCCTATTGTTTAAGAACTACCCATTGGACAAAGAGGTTGATATTCGCAGGTTTTATTAGACAAAAGAAACTTTTTTATTCCTGTTTCATTTTATACGATAATAATTTCTCTAATAATTGACTAACCTCTATACTAACTTTTTCAATTATATGAGTTTTTCTGAGATTGAATTGTTTAAGGCAAAATAAAGAAGCACTATTTACAATAGTGCTCCTTTATTTTTTACTTGTAAATTCCTAAATTTTCAACAAGATAAACTTCAAATTATCTGCTGATTCAATATCCTCAAAAAAACTTGTGAAATCATCATAGTCTGTAGATGGATAAGTTCCTTTGTTTAGAATTAATTGACGAATATAGGTGAGTTGTTTATCGGATTTGATAAGCCTTATTCGGTATGTGCCGTAGTTAGACTCAATTAGTTTATTATCTGGAATGTGTTGTAATTTATATTGAGCTGGAATATTATAAATAATCGTGTCTATTACTTGCTCGGAACGCTGAATTTTAATATCCGATTTGCGCTCGTAACTTTGCGATGGTACATTTTTAATCTTGTTTAAAAGATTTAATGGTACCATAACCCGATTTCCCATAAGGGTAGTGTATTCTCTTATTGATAGAGATAAATTTAAATCAATTTCTGGTTGAATAGAACGATCTTCAATATGGGAGTATTTTAAAAGTTCAAAATTTTGAACGTCCAAATTTTTCATAATGAATTTTTTACGATCAGTATCTTCTAATCTAATGAAACGAGTCATTTTATCATAAAAGCTTCCTCCATACTTAATTTCAATTTCTGCCTCAGAGCTTAGTTCTCCTATGTTAACATAAGAAATAGATGTTTTAATGTTATTTTTATTCGAATAGGAAGGTGTTTTTACTAATTTCCCTCCTGATTCTGTTATTAAAAGAGCTTCTCTATCATCAGTAAAGCTGCCGTTATGACCAAATGGTAATTGTTGACTTGTACACTCAAGCCAAACCGTATCTTTTTTTAATGGAACACAAAGAATGGCATGATTGAATTGATTTGATGGGAAATCTGCTATAAAATTGGGATTGTTCACTCCAGCTTTTATCAATGTATAGTAAGATTTTACATCTACAGCTTTTAGCATGGCCTTCATATAATTAGACAACCCTTTGCAATCGCCGTATGAGTATTTATCTGTGATATTTGCATCAAACGGCTGCCACCCGCCTATACCAACTTGAATGCTCACATATCTGGTTTTATCCTGAAGGTATTTGTACAAAATTTCTACTTTTTCTTCATTACTCTGGGCATCTTTTACTAATTGTTTAATTTCTGCAACTTTCTCTTTCTTTAAATCATCTTTTCCAAGGTTTAAATTATAAATCCATTTTCCAAAATTTTGCCATGATTCGAAATTTCCTTCAGCTCCTCCCATTTCAAATTTGGTAGGAGCTGTAAAAATAGTAGGAGTAAGTTCATTAAAATGCAGGCTGTGATCTTCTTGAAGGACAGATTTTAAATTTCCCTCAGACCATTTATAGCTAACGTTTTCTTCATTTCTATGTATCTCACATGACTTACTCGTATTTTTTTCAAGATATCTTAAATTGTAGTTCTTTGGTGCAATTACAGTAAAATTAGATTTTTCCACGGCTATGTTGAAGCCACGATTGGCATACCAAGTAGGATAATTTAAAATTCCATTGTGAGTTCTTTCGTACGAATACTCAACAGTGAATGGTAAAGTGCGACACTCTGGATTAATGTATATCACGCGACTGTCATCGAATAATGAAAATCCTGAAATGGCACTGATATTATGTATGTCAGATGATTTGATTTTCTTAATCAACTCACCATTCTTATCGAATACCTTAGCGCTAATAATCTTTACGTTAGAAAACTTATTATGGTACTGTATAAATTTAGCATCATCAATTCCATTATTGTTTAGCACTGTGATTGCGTAAGAAATTTTTTCAACCGCTTTTTTTGGGGATGTAATTTTAAATTCAATGTTTTCAGTTCGAATAATTGCCTTTGAATTACTTAATAATTCTTTTGGAATATCTGCAATCTTATATTTATTTTCTTTCGCAAAAGATAGGAAGGAAATAAAAAGACAAATAAAAAATAGTAGATTAAATTTCAGTTTCATGGGATTTTTTTAATATAATAGGTTGTGCTTGTTTGGCTATAATCTGATTATAAAATTCTTTTAATTCAGCATATTCCAATGGTAAGAATAATTCTTTATTGATAGAATAGGAGAACCTTAGAGCTAGAATGTTATTGGTTTTTGCAATGTGATAAGAAAATGTACCATCATTTTCACCTATTTTCATTTTTATAGGTTTTGGAATTTCAACAACATCGTAGTTATTAGGTAAAACTATGTTTATAAGTATGGTTTTGTTTTGTTGATAAGCATAGTCAATAGGGTATTTTCTTTCGTTAATTTTGAAAGGATTTTCTTTCATTTGCTCACATAACATTGGATTTAGGTAATACTCGTCTCCTATTTGTGTGATTTGGTTCGTGATTTTTACGGTGTGTTTTTCTGTTACAGGAAGGTTAATGTCTTCAATACTAGTGAAACTTGATTTTTTTATTTTTAAACCCGAATTGTTATTCATCATTTCATTTAAGAACTCTTCTTCGCTATTGAAAGAATGAAAACGATTTCTTAGTTTGTAAGCAGAATATTCATAGCTCCTACGTTGCAATTTTCCCGTTAAGTTTAAATTTTCTTCTAGCGTTAAATTGTAAGAGGTGAGCTGCTTGTCTTTTTTCGTTGCTTGTATTGGGATGTATTTTGTATGAGTTTTGGTAATTAATTGCCCTCCCATATTAAAACATTTTTTTGGCAAAATATCAAAAGGTAAATACTCCTCACTTGCATCAAGTAAAAGATTTTCTTCTCCCATTTTTACACAAACAATTACATGATTTAATTTGTTGATATTTGGACCTGATGGAGAAAGAATACCATTATTTCTTGTACTTAATACTACT
>JADGFH010000489.1 GCA_016743925.1 Labilibaculum sp. | reverse complement strand
TGACAAAGCTCAACTCTTGACACTTTCACCACCCGAAATGACTATTTTACTAGGTGGAATGCGTGTACTAAACACCAATTTCGATCAATCCAATCATGGAGTCTTCACCATGCAAAAGGAAACACTCAGCAACGACTTCTTTATTCATCTTCTCGATTTTGGAATAACATGGAAAGCAACTTCAATAGCTAAATCTATTTTTGAGGGGCGCGATCGAAAAACCGGTGAACTCAAATGGACAGGAACCAGAGCCGATCTCATTTTTGGGTCAAATTCAGAGTTGCGTGCTTTAGCCGAAGTCTACGCTTGTGAAGATTCTGAAGAACAGTTTGTGCATGACTTTATTGCTGTATGGTCTAAAGTAATGAAGCTTGATCGTTTCGATTTAATCTAAATAGAATTTGAAATAAATTTGAAAATAAAAGGTGGTCTAATGATAGTCCACCTTTTTACCTTTTCAATATTTCTCCTTTCGAATAGTTGATCAAATCTAATAATAGATCGACAATATTATCAGAACTGCTTCTTTTCAAATTGTCATGCATACAAAAGAGTACCATTCCTGTTTCTACCCTATAAATGAAAACCCCAATATTACGACAACTAGCTTGAGAATATAATTTTATTTGATTTATTATTGCTCCACTCCCATCACTATACAAGCATTCTATCTTCCAGAAAATATTCCTATTGTCCCCCGAAAGTTTATTTAATAAATTCAATATTGTTGCTCTGTCAATCATGCTCATTAACTATTTGCTCCACAAAGAACGTTGAAATGAGATAATATTGTTCTCATTATTAATGGTGAGGCAGATAGATTACTATTTTATATATAACGAATCAAATTGCAGAATAGTTCATTTTTTTTGACTAAATGACAACTTATTTAGGATCACTACACATATAACTTAAAAAATTAGAGCATCACAATTTCGTTTTTCACCATCACTAGCTTGGTTTCCTGAAGCAAAATTTCCTCTTTTTTCACAAAATCCATAATCTTAATTTCTGTGTCGATTATTTCAATCACCTGCGGATGTCTAAAATGCATGCTTTCACTCTGTCCCCATTGAATTTCAGCATGGTTAAAATAGCCTTTACTCACCGTAAAATTCATGACTTGACATAAGTCAAAAGCCTTTGCTCTTTTAAGTAATTCCCGATCAAAACCACCAGAATGTAGCTTCTTCCAGAAAGAATGTCCTTTCGTCTTCTGACCGTACTCAAAATAAATTCTTAGTGTTACAAATTCTTTCATTCCTTACTCCTTTTATTTTTAATATCAGAAAGCTGTAATCCCTTTTCACGAATGTATTTATTGTTTTTTGGGCTTCCGATAATTTGAGATGCGTAAACGCCCGAATGACCTGAAAATAAATATGCGGTGCTGCAAGCCAATGCAATAAAAACCCCCGATTCGATGCCGAATAATTCAATTCCCATTATGGTACAAGCAATAGGCGTATTGGTTGCGCCCGCAAAAACAGCCACAAACCCCATTCCTGCCAACAAACTCATGGGCAATGGAATGAACCAAACCAATACATTTCCTAGCGTCGCGCCAATATAAAACAAGGGTGTTACTTCCCCACCCTTAAAGCCAGCGCCTAAAGTAAAAGAGGTAAAGAGCAGCTTCAAAATAAAATCGTAGGAATTCAGATCAAGATTGAAAGAATCTACAATGGTAGGAATCCCTAAACCAATGTATTTGGTTGTGCCTATAAAATAGATGGCAATGGCTAATATTGTACCTCCAATTACCGGGCGAAGCGGTGGGTATTTGATGTATTTGCCAAACAAATTACTCCAAAAATGAGTTGATTTGGAAAACAACATGGCTACCAATCCAAAAATTAAACCTGCCAACAATGCCCATAAAAGATTCACAGGATTCATTTCGGCAACCGATGAAATATGGTAATGCGTGTGAGAGATGTTCCAGATTTCGCAAAAGTAGTTTGACAATACTGCTGCTAAAAAGCTGGGTATAATGGCTTCCAATTTTATTCTTCCCAAGACCATTACCTCTAGCGCAAAAATACCACCCGCTAAAGGAGTTCCAAATACCGAAGCAAAACCTGCACTGATACCCGCAATCAGTATAATTTTCCGATCGCTTTTTGAAAGATTAAAGACTTTTGTAAACCGATCGGCAATTGCACCACCTATTTGAACGGCAGTTCCCTCTCGCCCTGCTGATCCGCCAAAAAGATGGGTGAGAATTGTTCCAAACAATACCAATGGCGCCATCCGAAAAGGAATCACTTTTTTAGGAGAATGAAATTCCTCGAGCAATAAATTATTTCCTTTTACTACACTATTGCCATACAAATGATAAGATAAGCCAATTACGAATCCGCCAATGGGCAATAAAGCAATGATCCATAAATTAGCTTCTCTCCAATTGGTTGCCCAGTTTAAACTCCAAAGAAAAAAAGCAGAAACACTACCAATAATCGCTCCTAACAACAAACAAACAACAACCCATTTCAGAAGATATAACAAGCTTGGAACCTGCTCGATGGAGAAGAAAAAATCTTTAATTTTATTTGTATTCATAAGGGCTTTCATAAATGATTCTGCACTGAGGCAATGTCGTAAATTAAGATCTTTCGTGCTAAGCGGAACACTTTATGCTAGATCTAATTACCAAACGCGATGCAAATTTAAGTTAAAAACTGAGATTTGGTAAATATTTCCTTGAAAAACCTTTAAGCTCAGATTATACAAGAATAAAAGGTCATCGACAAACTGATACGAATAGAATATTCTTGGCTTAAATGGACAAGTCAGCTTCGAATCCATTCATTACTTGAATAAATCAGTAAACTCTAAAATTCTTTTGTAAATTTGATCTTCGATTATAATAAATGCACAACAAATGGATAGAAAACTAAAAGCTTTTGAACGCTTACTAGATATAATGGATCAGCTTCGAGAAGGTTGTCCTTGGGATAAAAAACAAACTTTTGAGAGTTTACGAACCCTCACTATCGAAGAAACTTACGAACTTGCCGATTCCATTCTAAAAGGAGAAAAGCAAGAGATCAAGAAAGAACTCGGTGATATCCTTTTGCACATTGTATTCTATGCAAAAATAGGATCGGAAACCAACGATTTCGACATTGCTGATGTTTGCGACGGCATCAGCGAAAAACTAATTTATCGTCATCCTCATATTTTTAGCGATACCAAAGTTGCTGATGCCTCGGAAGTAGAAGAGAACTGGGAGCAGCTAAAATTAAAAGAAAAAGGCGGTAACAAAACCGTTTTAGAAGGTGTTCCAAAGTCATTGCCTGCTTTGGTAAAAGCAAATCGCATACAAGATAAGGTTCGCGGCGTAGGTTTCGACTGGGATGAAAAAGAACAAGTTTGGGAAAAAGTGAAGGAAGAAATGTTGGAACTGGAAGCCGAAATAAAGAAAGGCGACCAAGACAAAATGGAAGCTGAATTTGGCGACATGTTCTTCTCACTAATCAATGCTGCTCGTTTATATAACGTAAATCCAGAGAATGCTTTAGAGCGAACCAATCAAAAATTCACCAAACGATTCAATTATCTGGAAAGCAAAACCATGAAACAAGGGCGCAATTTAAAAGATATGAACCTAGAAGAAATGGATGAGATTTGGGAAGAAGCAAAGCATTTTGACAAGTAAGCTTCAAGAAACAAGTAACAAGGCAAAAGGAAAAAGTTCCTGCCAAAATGATTTGCCCCGTGCTTTAGCTCGGGGATCGGGAATAATGGAGGAAGCTCCAAGGGACAAGCTTCAAGAAACAAGGAAAAAGGAAAAAGTTCCTGCCAAAATGATTTGCCCTGTGCTTTAGCTCGGGGATCGGGAATAATAGAGGAAGCTCCAAGTTTCAAAAAGAAACATGTCAAGCATCTCCAAGATGCTAGACATGTTATCCAAATAGATAAGTTGAAAGTACTTGAAGTGCCTTAAGTTGTAAGTTTAAAAGTCCTTTTTTTGGAATAAAAGTTTAACTTTAAGTACTTAAAACTCTAGGCACTTCTAACTTCACAACACATGAACATTCTTCAAATTATACCAGGCTCTGGTGGCAGCTTTTATTGTGGCAATTGCTTGCGCGACGATAAATTTCACAATGCCATGAAAGCACAGGGACATGAGCTTACCAAAATACCCATGTACCTTCCCTTATTTTCTGATGAACATGACCTGAATGACATGCCTGTTTTTTATGGTGCCATTAGCATCTATTTAAAACAATTGTATCCCATTTTCAGACATGCTCCAGCCTGGGTCGATCGTTTGTTGAACTCTCGTCCGATGTTAAAATTAGCAGCAAGTATGGCGGGCTCGACCAATGCCAAAGGCTTGGAAGAAATGACGGTATCTATGCTTATGGGTGAAGAAGGTGCACAAAAGGAAGAGCTTAACCGCATGGTAAGCTGGATGGCGGAATATTTGAAACCAGATGTGATTCATTTGTCGAATGCACTGCTACTGGGTTTGGCTCCTAAACTGAGAGAAGAATTTCCAAATGCCAGCCTTTTTTGCTCTTTACAAGATGAAGATGTTTGGGTTGATGCCATGAAGGATTCTTTCAGAGATAAAATTTGGGATCTCATGAGTACCAAATCAGAATCTATTGATGGATTTATAGGTGTTAGCAATTTCTATTCGAAGGTATCCATCCAAAAGATGAACATGAATTCAGATAAGGTGTTCACCAATCATTTGGGTGTTGATCCGGAAGAGTATCATTATACCAAACCCGAAGAGAAGCCCAGAAACATTGGCTACATCTCACGAATGTGCGAGGCAAATGGTTTCGACATTATCGTTGATGCCTTAAAAAAAAAAAAAAAAGATGCTGATTTTAGTGATGTAAAATTAATTCTTACGGGTGGTTCAACTGGTGATGACAAGCCTATCTTGAAACAAATGAAGCGAAAGCTAAAAGAGGCTAAGCTAATAGAACAAGTTGAATTCCATGAAGATTTTGATGGCGAAGGAAGGCACGATTTTTTCAGTAAAGTACAAATGATTTCGGTTCCGGTTCGAAATGGAGAAGCTTTTGGCTTGTACTTATTGGAAAGTATGGCTTCTGGAGTTCCGGTTGTGCAACCTAAGCTTGGTGC
>JADGFH010001177.1 GCA_016743925.1 Labilibaculum sp. | reverse complement strand
AGGGTTTTTTCTAAAAACAACTACTACTAATGTAACAAGATTCAATATGAAGAATACAATAAAAAAATATCTTACCGGTACAGCAAGTGAATCTGAGCAGAAAGATTTATTGATGTGGTTAGATAACAAAAAGAATCGCATAGATTTTAGGAAAGAAAAAATGGCTTGGAAAAAGGAATTTCCAAAATCAATAATGCATACGGAAACACAAAAAGGTTTGATGCGATTTCAAGCTCACATGATGAAAGAGGAGTTTACAAGTTTGCTTAAGCTGTTGAAGTGGAATAAAATATATAAGTATGCGGCAGTTGTGATGTTATTTTTGATGCTGGGTACACTTGCTTTGCTTATGAAAGATACTTCATCCGAAGTTTTATATACCAATGTGATTGCCGATAATGGTCAGGTTTCTAAAATTGTATTACCCGATCAATCTGAAGTATGGCTGAATTCAGGTTCAAAGCTAACTTACAGTAATTTATTTGCAAATAAAGATAGAGTCTTAAAATTAGAGGGGCAGGCCTATTTTGATGTATCGCATAACGCAGAAATTCCTTTAGTTGTGAAAAGCCAAGGTGTTAATGTTAAGGTGTTGGGAACAAAATTTGAAGTGGAGGCTTACCCTGAAACAAATAGGGTTTCTGTAGTGCTAGAAGAAGGTTCTGTAGAAATGGCTTTAGTGGCTCTTCAAGAAAAAATCAAGTTAGAACCTGGTGAACAAGCTATTTATGATACGAAATTACAGAAAGTCTCTAAAATAAAGGCTGAGAAATATAGCGGTTGGCGAAAAGGCATTTTAAATATTTACGATTGTCCATTATCCGAAGTGGTTCATAAACTGGAGAGACGGTTTAATTATAAGTTTAGGGTATGCGAAGAATTACGCGATACCAAAATCACCTTATCAATTGAAAATGAGAATATGGAGGATGTAATTCACATACTAGAAAATATTACTCCTGTTGAAGTTTTACACCGTAACGATTCTATTTATTTTGAATTAAAAAAAGAGTGAATTAAAAAAGTCAGAAAAGTGCGGGAACACCTTTCTGACTAAATTATAAATAATCGGCATCAGATTAAATATGCCATATTAATTTACCTAATTACAAATCTATGAAAAAAAAATGGATTGCAAGAGAAGGCACGTCTTCTTTTGTAGAACGTAAAATCTTACGAGTTATGAAAATTACAGTTTTTCTATTGATGGTTTCTTTACTTCAGGTGTCTGCTGCAAGTTATGGGCAGGATGTGAAGTTGAGTATGGAGATGAAAGAGGCCACTATTGGTCGGGTATTGGAAGTAATTGAAGAAACCACCGAATTTAAAATTGCTTATAGCTCTAAGTATGTCGATCTGGATCGGAAAGTACAGGTTGATTTTAATGGGGAATCAATTCAAAATATTCTTAGTGAGTTGTTCTCCGAAACCAATGTGGATTACAAGATTATGAAAGATCAAATCTTGTTATTTGATGCGAAAACCCAGCAAGAAAAGAAAACAATTACTGGGACTGTGG
>JADGFH010000488.1 GCA_016743925.1 Labilibaculum sp. | reverse complement strand
ATTGCCATCTATTTTATCATGGCTTTTTCCCCTAAACTACGAATCGTAGCTATTGGCTTACTACTGCACATGCTCACCGATTTTCAAGATTGTTTGTGGACGAGTTTCCTCACATAATGACGTTTACTTTGAAACTCTCAATAGCGTCTCAATACATAATCATACCCTGCATATAAACAGAATATGATTCTCTTTACAAGGATGTAGCAAACCTATGATGAAAATATAAAAAGCCTAGTTTCCCAACTTTAAACATCTAAAATTATTCTATTTCAAGACGTGGAATTATTACCGTAAACTGCTCGCCCTCCTTATCATTAATCAATTCGATATTGGGTTGTTCATCTAATGCACGAGATACACCTGAACCTAATCCACGATAATTCATTATTTTACTACAATAACTGACCATCAAATTATTCCTTACCACTGCATTTCCCATTTTAATATTCTCTATGGTTAAACTATTAGGTAGTTTACCTGGACTAATTATTTCTACTCTATTATCAAACACCAATAAACGAATAGGAGAATTTTTCAAATAATCTCTGTGTATTAATGCATTCTGCAATAATTCTTCGAGAGCTATTTCAGAAATTTCAAGTTTTCCTGTGGAATTGAAATTTTGTCCTTGTTGTGTGTGTGTTAAATTATTTTTTAAAAAGTGCATCCCAGTATCAAACAACTCAGGTATTGTACCTTCAACATCAATACTGTCTCGATAATCAGTTCCACCAATTTTATTACCAAAAAATGAAACTGCTTTTATTACAAATACTGGCTTGTATTGCTGAGGATTTTTTCCGAAAAACACTAATCCTCCAAGTGTTAATTTACTGCTTTTAACAATACCCAAATTAACTAAAAGACGTTCGTCAATAATTTCAATATCTTTTTTTTGCTTGCTTAAATAAGCATGAACTCTATCTAAATTTACATCCTCAATAGAACTATTTTCAATGAGCATTTCGTCTGCATACAAATTTCCTGAACTCTGATATAATCTAAGAATTTCATCTTTATCAGTTAGTGCTCTTTTAGTACTGCCCTGACGAACATATATTGCGCCCTTAGTGTTATATGGCTTATTTACTCCTTTCGGGATAAAAACCATAAATAACAGTTTATCTTGAATAATTACTGTTTTCGTAATAATCTGTAAAAAAGGTTTTATAAGATCATTGGTTATATTTGATATTTTCTTATCCAATTCATCAACTTGTAACTTTGTTAAGCCAATAATATTATCAGCATTGTCCTCTATACCAAAAATGATAACACCGCCCTCTGTATTAGCAAAGGCAACCATTTCTTGTAACAAGGATTCTTGATGTATTGTTTCTTGTTTAAATTCAACGGTACTGTTTTCTCCAGCCCTAATTAAATCTATAATCTCTATATTAGTTATTGTAGTATCCATTTTTAATTTCTTTTGTCAAAATTCCAAATACTATAAATATTTTTTCTACGCCTAAAAGCTTCCTTGCCACCTTCCATAATAGTAACTATTTGCTTTTGTATTTCAGGACTATCAATTGTGCCAGCAGTAATTTCAATTTTTTCATTATCGATATATTCACAAGAAATAATCTTTTCACTATCCCCCAGAACTGGAATATTTGCATTATGAGTCGCAAATATAAATTGCATATCGCCTTTTAAAGCTTTGATCTCTTTAATCACATCTTCGTAGATTGTTTGATTATCGAGATCGTCTTCTGGTTGATCAATTACTAACACATCGGTTTCCTTTTGTGCTAAAAGGAACAGAATTAAAGCAGTAGCTCTTTGTCCTAATGAATGATCTTTTAGCGGTTTCCCATTATATTTTATAATAAATCTGTCAGGAACTCTAAAGGTCAATAATTCCTCAAGATTCGCAGATAAACGACTCTTGAATTCCACAATTAGATTTTCGCTAATATTAAGTATTGAGTTAAGGTTTACAATATCTCGATATATCTCAACAAAATCTTTGTATTCGCTTTGTATCGTATCGTAAGTACCTCCTCTTATACCACTACCTTTAAATATACTATGGAGTTTATTGTAGAAAATATCATTTCGACCTTTATAATTTACCTCAATAGAAAGATTGTTGTCATACTTATTAATTCGAGAAACTTCTTTCTCAAGAATCTGAAATTCTTTATGCCAAAGGTTATTTAGCTCCGTTACTTTATCCACTAAGAGTTTTTGCAACTCCGCTTTCTTGTTTTCAGATTTTTCAATTTCAACCAATTTCAATTTTGAAGTTTCTATCGTTCTATTGAGTTTCAAGAAATCATCGGGATTTAGATTAGGGACATCAATTTCTCTTTTTATCTTAGCAAACTCTTCCTTAAGAGTTTCTTTCTTATCTAGCAACTGACTATACAAAGCTTTAATCTTTTGCATATTGCCAGTGAAATTTTGATTAATTAATCCAATCTTATCAAATTCAGTAGACATTTGTCTAAATACAACATCTGCTTGCTCGTAAATATCTTTGTTCCCTTCTGAAATGAACTTTGTATCACTAAAGAATGGTTTATAATTACTGTATGTTTCAACTAAATCATTCTGAAAATTGGATAATTCATTTACAATCGTATTGTATTTAGAAATATCGGTATCAAATTTACTTTGTTGCTTTAGTTTACCTTCAATGCCTTTTTCTTTAAAAACTTGAAGTTTATATTCGGCATCTTTTTTAGTCGCTTCAATTTCCTTTTTTAATTCATCTAAGTTCTCAAACTTCCTAAGATGTGCAATAACATTTCTTAACTCAGAATCCTTTCTAGTAATTTCGGTTTTCACACCATCTAACCTACTGCCAATTAATTTACGCACTAAATCTGCTTCAAAATCGATATCTTTGTTTGACAAATCTTTTTGACCAAAATAAACGGGACTGCTAAAAACAGTATCAATATTCGGCACATCTACTCTTTTATCACCTAAGTAAATATCTTCTTTTTGCCCATATATCTTTTCAATCCTATATTCTTCTTTTAGTTTGTCAACAACCGTAATAATAACTTTTCCACCACTTCTTAATACATGCTCTATTAAGCTGTTTTTGTAATTTTTATCAGTTACTTGATTGCCAAGGGAGATACCAAGAGTATAACGAATTATTTCAAGAATTGACGATTTGCCACTTCCTCTGATTCCTATAAAATTATTCAGCTCAGGTGAAAAGCCAATTTCAGTTCCGTTCAATAGGCCACCTTCAAAGCCAATAGATTTTATAAACGAATTATTGTTCTTTTTCTCATTTGGAGCAACTCTATTTTCCTTATCTGTTAACGCATATTTAATGGCCTCAAAATTAAAATCTCCAATCTTCAACCATGCTTCTTTTTCAATATCACTACCAATTTCATTCTTTTGTTTGCCACACAATCCAATCTCACTTAATCTTTTGCAATCTGATCCTTCAACAAAAGTAGGCATATCTTTCTCAGAACCAAACCAAGAAATTAATTTTCCCTTTAGATCAAAAGTCCGCATTTTCTGAAATGCCAAAACATTACGTGTGAATAATTCATCTTTAACAATTTGACTAATTCTCCCTCCTTCAAATTCTTTGCAAAAACCACTTTTTTGCTCAACATGAGCCATTGTAATAAAAGAATCACGTCCTGACTTTCTATGTTCTTCAATTTTTTTAAATAAATCGGAAAGACTATAATTACAGCGAGTATTTTCATTTTCGCGATTTGCAACACCCTCAAAAGCAGAATTTAAAAATTGCTCTATAAAATTATCCCCATTTTTAATCCATGATTCATACTCAAAAGTTATTAAGCAATGAATACCATTAGCTCCATCACTAACAGAGAGTTCAACTCCAGGCAACAAATAAACATTTTCCTTTTTAGCTTTCTTGCGTAGATTTTTATATTCGTCTAAGTCGAACTTATTGTGATTAGTTATAACACCAATTGAAGTGTTTGTTTCTTTTAATTGCTCAATATATTTCTGTACAAATAAAGGGTCTTCTCTTTCTGTTTTATCCCATTCTTTATCTGCTTTAGTATGGAGGTGAAAGTCGGCTTTTAACCAAGTAGAACCGTTTTGAAATATTGCATTAGTTATTTCCATGATTTATTGCCTTTCTCGTTTGGTTGATACTAATAATTCTCTTACATCAACATTTAGAATATCTGCTATTTCAATCATAGTCTCAATTCTGGGTTGAGTTTCATTTGTACACCAGCGAGAAACTGTTGTAATATTTTTACCTAGCTTCTCGGCTAACCATTTATTGGTTCTACTTTGCTCAACCAGAACTATTTTAAGTCTATTAATCTGCTTTTTATCCTTCATAATACGCAAATTAGGTATATTAATTAATATGCGAAATTACAAAACATATCGGAATTATTTAAATATTTCCTTAAACCACACAATCATTGATCATATATTCCAACTCAAATTGTTAATAATAATTTCCACACAAATCTATCAAAAGCCTTAATTAATAAGTATTCCATCGAAATGTTTCAAAAATAAGAGAGGTGTTATAAAATTATAATTGCTCCACCAATGGATTAAGGAAGCAATTATAATTTTATAATGAATACGATGAGGATTTAGATATTTTCCTTTGGTATTATTAATATGTATTTTATTAAAAAAAGCTTAACAAACACAATAAGCACCACAACAAACTCTAAATAAAGCTTACTGTCAGATAAATAATCTACTATTTCTCTTACTGCATCAAGTCCATGACCATCTGCTAAAGATGATTTTACCATAGAGGCATTGTTAGCAATTACCTGAACGTCTTTTGTGTTGTAAATTTTAAGGGTGAGGTCTATCTTTAAATCCTTTGACTTATTTATATGTACAATTAATTCTCCATTAAAATTTTGAATCACAAAAGAAAACGCTAAGCAATTTTAAACCTTCTTGGCATTTTATCACGAATAATTCAATAACAAATGGACTTTAATTCTTCATACAAAACCATTTCTTTTCTCGTACTTAATTGTAGTTGTTTAACTTGTGACAAGTTATTCAAAAGTTGTGAGCAAGTCACGATTCCCTGCTTCATCAACACCTGTTTTTCCTTTCTAGTAAGCTTATGCAGAATTGTGATTGGATAGAGCTTCATGGATTC
>JADGFH010000487.1 GCA_016743925.1 Labilibaculum sp. | reverse complement strand
TCAAGTTTATTGAATTTTGTTTTGTTACTTCCTGATTTTTATCGAATAAAGTTTACATTCGATAAGAAATTATTACAGAAAGTATTGAAATTTTCAGCTCCAATATTGGTCGTGAGTATTTGCGGAATGTTAAATATTAATCTGGATAAATTGGCTATGCCAGAATTAATTCCAATAGATCAAAACCCAATGTATCAAACTGGTATTTATGGGGCAAATTACAAATTGGCGGTTATTATGACACTTTTTATTCAGGCTTTTAGATATGCATTTGAGCCTTTCTTTTTTGCACAGGCCAAAGAGAGTAACTCAAAACAAGTTTACGCTGATGTATTAAAGTACTTTGTCATTTTTGGCTTACTAATTTTCTTAGGAGTGATGTTCTATCTGGATATTGTTAAGATATTAATAGACTCATCTTATCATGAAGGATTGGGAATTGTTCCATTTGTTCTGCTTGCGAACTTCTTTTTTGGTATTTTCTTTTCATTATCCTTATGGTATAAACTAACGGATAAAACTAGATTTGGAGCCTACATTGCTATTGTTGGTTCTTTAATTACAATTGTATTAAATATTGTACTTGTTCCACGAATTGGATATTATGGGGCAGCTTATGCCGTTCTGGTTTGCTTCGTTAGCATGACAGTAATTTCTTATATTCTCGGACAAAAACATTACCCAGTTCCTTATGATTTAAAAAGAATTTTATTTTATATGATATTGGCCATGATTCTTTTTTGGTTGAGTACTTATGTCGAGATGGATAATCAATGGTTAAAAATGGCAGCAAAAACACCTCTTTTGGCAGTATTTATATTGGTACTTATACAAACTGAGAAGCTATGGTTACCATTGGGTAGATTGCTTGGTATAAATAAGAAATTAAACTAAGGATTAGCAAATCACAATCTTTCATAAGAGATTTGAAAAATGTATCTTAGCGATTTAAAAAAATAAAAATAGCTACAATATATATGAAAGTGAAAATCGTTAATAAGTCGAAACACGACCTTCCAAAATATAGTACTGAATTGTCTGCTGGCATGGATCTTAGAGCAAATTTAAATGAGGCCATTGTACTAAAATCGTTAGAGCGTAGAATTATCCCAACGGGTTTATTTATTGAACTACCTGCAGGTTTCGAAGCACAAATACGTCCTCGTTCTGGGATGGCTTTTAAAGAAGGAATCACTGTTTTAAACAGTCCTGGCACTATTGATGCTGATTATCGTGGAGAAATAGGAGTCATTTTAGCAAATCTTTCAAATAAAGATGTTGAAATTAAAGATGGTGATCGAGTTTGTCAGATGGTTATAGCAGCTCATGAAACGGTGAGTTGGGAACCTGTTGAAGACCTAGAGACATCAGGACGTGGAGCTGGGGGATTTGGACATACCGGTAAGGCTTAATGCGTTAAAATATATTAAAACAGATCAAAACAAATACCAAAACACTACATTTGATTCGTTTTTTACCTAATTTAGAATTACACTACTAATCTATATTACAAATGAAAATTATTGTTCCAATGGCTGGAATGGGGAAACGCATGCGTCCTCATACTTTAACGGTACCAAAACCTCTTATTCCTATTGCAGGTAAACCTATTGTTCAGCGCTTAGTTGAAGAAATTGCAAAAGTATCTGATGAACCAATTGATGAAATTGCGTATATTATTGGTGATTTTGGCAAGGAAGTTGAGGAGCAATTGGTTGTAATTGCAGAACAAATTGGTGCTAAGGCGAGCATTTATTATCAGAAAGAAGCATTGGGTACAGCACATGCAATTTATTGTGCAGCCCCATCTTTATCCGAAAAGGTAGTTGTTGCTTTCGCTGATACTTTATTTAAAGCAGATTTTGTTTTAGATGCTAATGCCGATAGTGTTATTTGGGTACAACAAGTTGAAGATCCTTCGGCTTTTGGGGTTGTTAAAATTGACGATAAAAACAACATTACTGATTTTGATGAGAAACCTAAAGAATTTGTATCTGATTTGGCAATTATAGGTATTTACTATTTTAAAGATGGTGATAACCTAAGAGACGAATTAAAATTTTTAATGGACAATGAAGTAATTGTAAATGGAGAATACCAACTTACAGATGCTTTAGAGAACATGAAAAATAAAGGGCTAAACTTTAAGCCAGGCCAAGTGATTGAATGGATGGATTGTGGAAACAAAGATGCAACTGTTCACACCAATCAACGAATTTTGGAATATCACAGAGAGGATGAATTGATTTGTTCAACTTCAAATGCTGTTAATTCCATTATTATTCCTCCATGTTATATTGGGGATAATGTAAAAATTGAAAATTCAGTTATTGGACCTCACGTTTCAGTTGGTGCCAATACTGTAGTTAGTAATACTCTAGTTTGTAATTCGATTATTCAAAGAAATTCAATTTTAGAGAATTTGAATCTTGAAAATTCTATGATTGGTAATCATGTTGAAATTCAAGGTGATGTGTCTGAATTGAATGTTGGTGATTTTGCGAGCTTTTCTAAATAAAGATAGATGAAGGTGGGACGTAGATTTTGGATAGCAATATTTTTAATAAGCATGATGGCTAGTCCAGTTTTGGCTGGAGAACTAGTATTTGGTGTTAAAAAAGATAAGCTTCAGAAAGAACTTAAATTAACTGAACAGCAAAAATTAGAATTTGATTTTGCTTTTACGGAAGCAACAAAGGCTGTTTTACTGGGGGAGTTAGATAAAGGTGTCTCTTTGTATGCTACATGCTTAAAAATCGACCCATCGAGCGCTGTTGTTCATTACGAGTTGGCGAATATTTATATGAGTCAAGAGAACTATAATAATGCTTTAGAGTTAGCTCGAAGTGCTGTTTCTTTGCAACCTCATAATTTGTGGTATCAAATTCAATTGGCAAACATTTTTCAAAAAAAGGGAATGATAGATCATGCTTGTAAAGTCTATGGTGAGCTGGTTGAATTGCACCCTGAACGTAATGATTTTTATTATTTACAAGCCAGTCTTTATGCTTCTGTAGAGAAGTTCGATGAAGCAATTGAAGCTTATAATCGTTTGGAAAAAAAGATTGGTATTCAAGAAGGAATATCTTTGGAGAAAGAGCGTTTATACATTGCTGCAGGAAATCGTAAAATGGCTTATGCTGAACTTCAGAAATTAATAAAGAAATATCCATATAGAGCAGAGTTTTATGGGATGTTAGCTGATTTATATTTGGCAGATAAAGAGGATGAAAAGGCATTTAAACAATACCAAGAAATTCTTAAAATTGATCCAGACAATGGTTTGGTTCATTTCTATTTGGCTAATTTTTATAGACAAAAGGGTGATGTAGAGAAGAGAAATTTAGCTTTGTCCAAAGCATTTGATAAAACGGAAATTGAATCAGATCAAAAAATACAATTCCTAATCTCCATACTTATGAATGGAGAAAAGGATAGTATGTCTGATGAATTTTTAAAAGAATTATTGGATAAATTAATTGCAATTCATCCTGGTGAAGTACGAGTACATGCTTTATATGCTGATTTTCTGAAACGAAGAAATGATAATGAAGGTGCAAGATTTCACCTAAGAAAAGTACTTGAAGAGGAGAAAACCAACTATGTTGTTTGGGAAGAATTATTATTAATTGATAATTCTTTAATGGATTTTGAGAGCATGTACAATGAAAGTGCCGAAGCCTTAAAATATTTCCCAAGTCAGCCACTATTATACATTTTTAGAGGTGTTTCTGCAGCTCAAAAAGAGGATTATAAAACGGCGATTGAAACATTAGAAGAAGGTTCGGCTTATATAGGGGAAAATTTGGCTTTGAAGATTCAATTTCAAACTTACTTGGGTGATGCATATTATCAAATGGGAAAAGCGGAAGAAGCTTTTAAAGCTTACGATGAAGTTTTACTTTTTGATTCAAATAATGTAATTGTGTTAAACAATTATAGTTATTATCTTTCGGTTAAAGGTGAGAATCTTGAAAAAGCAAAGAAGATGAGCTCTTTATGTGTAAAGTTGGAAGCTGAAAATTCGACTTATTTAGATACGCATGGATGGGTTCTTTACCGTTTAGGTGAATTTACTGCTGCTAAAAAAGTGATGGAGAAATCATTGCAGTTTGGTGGTGGAGAATCGGCAGTTATTGTTGAGCACTATGGTGATATTCTTTATCGTTTAGGCGACAGAGATAAAGCTCTTGAAGAGTGGAAAAAAGCAATTGAGATAGGAGAAGGGTCGGAGTATTTGGCTGAGAAAATAAAGACAGGAACAATTCCTGCAGAGAAGGACAAAAATGAGCAATAAATTAGATTCAAAAATAATACTAAGGGCTTTGATTTTTATCATTGCCCTTTTTCAGTTTTCATGTAAGTCATTTTATGAGTTAGGTGTAGAAAAAGCCAGACCTATGTCTGATAATAAACTCTATAATAGTTTACAGGATAGTAGTCTAAATTATTCAAGTTTTTACGTAAAGAAGTTTTCGGCAAGCTTTACAGCTGATGGCATAAAGAAGAGTTTTAAAGGCTCAATGAAAATCCAAAAGGATAGTCTGATATTAATTACGATAACTGCACCTGTAGGAGGTATTGAAGTAGCCAGATTATTGGTAACACCCGATTCTGTAAAGATGATTAACAGATTGAAGAAGCGTTATTTTGTAGATGATTTTGGTTTCTTTTCCGATAAGCTAAGCATGGATCTGGATTTTAATTCTTTTCAGAGCATTCTTACCAATTCGATTTTTAGTGTGGTTAATAATGAAAAAGAGAAGGCTTTCAAACGAACTTTTGATGGAAAAATATTAGATAATAAATATGTTTTCATATCTGAAAAGGCTAGGAAAATAGACCGTAAATTAAAAAAGGATAAGATTCGTAAATTAAATCGATTTGGCTATCAACGGTTTGATATTGACCCATCTTTAATGAGAATTACAGATGTTCTGGTGAAAGAGTTTGATGATGCTAGAAATATATCCATTAAGTATCGAGATTTTAAGCCTTTTGAAAATAAAAAGTTTCCTCAACGTCTGAGTTTTGAAGTTCAGGATCCAAAACATTTATTATCTTGTAACGTTAAATTTAATAAGATAAGTTTTGATGAAAAATTAAGATTTTCGTTTAAAAT
>JADGFH010001176.1 GCA_016743925.1 Labilibaculum sp. | reverse complement strand
GAGTATAGATGCTTTAAATAGATTCGAGAAAATAGCCCATCTGCATATAAATAAAACCAAAAAGATAGAATATCGTAGCCAAATTATAGAGAAAAAGATACAAACAGCTAAAATAACCTTAGATTCTCAGATAATCAAAAATTTCTCACGACAAGAATTAAAAAATTTCAAGCAGTCTTTGGCACCCGGAGGGTTACAACACTATCAGAAAATACATCCACGCCTTTTTAAACCGCGCAAAGATTTTAAACAGCATAAATATCTGAATCATAGGAGTGCTATTGATATCGAAAGAGAAGAAGAAATTTGCAATACCACACCATTATTAGAACAAGTCAGTAATTTTTTTGTTACTCCAGTAGAAGCAAAGGTAGCTGCTCCTTGTATTTATCCTTGTGCAAGAAAAAAATGGAGAAGTTGCCGTAATTGTGTTATTAAAGCTGGTTCAAAAGCGATAAGAATATGGAATTATTTTGTACGTAGTTGGAATCGTTGTAAGAGAAAATCATGGTGGAAGCGTTGGTGGTGTAAAAGTAAAGCTGTCTCAAGATTAGTATATGAACTTGGATAAGTATCTGCAAAAACAATCTAAATACAGGATATTTTAAATTTATCCTGTATTTATGTGAAAAATACCTAATAGAAATTTAGATAGCACTCATGCTCTTAGGTATTAGATAAACTATTTTCCATCTCTTTGAGGGCTATCATCAAATTCGCCTGAGTCCAAAGTAGTGGTACATGGTTAATCCATTATTAAAAACAGAAAAGAAAAATGTTCCTTTATTTTCAATAAATGACTTTATTTGATGAATGCTGTCTAAAGTGTATTTGGGCTAAATTAGCTATTTCTTGATTATTTATTATGTTCATAGTTTTCAACTACATAGATATTGTGTGTTTGGATACTAATATATCTTTATTAATTCAAATAATTAAGTAGTTAAGCATAAGTTTTAATTATTAAATTATGCAGCTTGGCTATTTATCAATCATCAATATCCACTCCAGTAAAGGCTTGTAAGGCTCGTGAAAGTAATTCGATGCCTAAGTCGGTGAGTATTTCAGTACCAATTTCTGCACCAACTTCTCTTAACAAACTTGGTTCTCGTTCTTGCAACTAAGTCAGCAACGTGTTAGTTCTTTCTAAGACAAGCTTTATAGTTTCATTTGTCCTGTCACAGAACAATTATTCTACATTGTCAAATGATATATTGCCTGCGATCGAAACCACAAAGCATTTATGGTCTCCATAATCAGCGTCTTCTAATTTAATTAGAGCACCATTGCTATATTTATCTTTTATTCCATTAATTAGAAGTTCCGCTAGAGAGTGGGTCAAGTATTGCTGATTGTCTCGAAGGAATCTTCATCCAGATTCTCTAGCATGTTATCAAACATGTCATCTAAGCAGATTGCAACAAAGGCTGAATTTTCATTTCTAGGAATGATGTATGTAAATATAGATGATTCATCGTCAACCTGCGATTCAATCTCAATATAAGAGTTTGTAGTTCTGATC
>JADGFH010000486.1 GCA_016743925.1 Labilibaculum sp. | reverse complement strand
GAATTGAAATGGAAAATTTACCGTTTGTAATAATTACATATACTAGGGAAGAAACAAATTAAAACTACCCACAGCAAAAGCTAAATTATCATGGGCGTTGACACTCAAATTGAAAGTTTAGTTCAATTAATCCCGACGAGTCGGGACCAGCAAACCTTGTAAATTTGGCTTGCTCAAAAAATAAAAAAGTAAATTTAATAGGCTGGTTTTCGTGATTTTTGAAAGGCTTACTCTTTTAAATCACTTACGAAAGCGAGCAAGACCGTCAGACTGTTAAAAAGTAAAATTTGACAGTAATTAATTTAGGTAGCTGGCAATAAAAATGAGAAGCTAAACGAGTTGCTTTAGCTTATTAGACAGGTTATCGTTAGTTCCAATTTAAAATCGCAAAAAATGAAGGTTACAGCAAAAAAAAATGAAAAAGTTGCTAATATGATCTTTGCATCTATTTACCCCCTTTACTGGAATAGATTGGAAAAGCATGGTAGAACAAAAGAAGAGTTCCATCAAGTAATAGAGTGGTTAACTGGTTTTGATGAAGATAAATTACAAACACTTATTGCAGAGAAAGTAACGTTTAGAACGTTTTTTGAAAAAGCAAAAATCCATCCCAATGCACACATGATTAAAGGTGTTGTTTGTGGTTATCGAATTGAAGAAATAGAAGATGAATTTGAAGTATATAAACAATGTAGACGTTTAGAGAAGTTGATTGATGAATTGGCAAAAGGTCGTAAAATGGAGAAAATTTTGCGAGAAGAAAAGTAAATTTAATCGGCTTGCTTTTGTGATTTTTAAAAGGCTTACTCTTTTGAATCGCTCCCGCTAGCACGAGCTTATAGCTCGTGCTTTGCGAATGCAAACCAAAAATTTGGATAATTAACGAAATGAAGTTTGACCATTTTGTTGACGTCAAGCCCGCTAGCAAAGAGATGTTTGTTTTTACAGGAATGTGATCGATTGTGCACTATTCTTTCACACTATGCCAGATCATCAGAGTGTGCAATTTGTATTATTTGAGAATTATACGATGGGAAAAACAAAAAAAACGAAACACAGAAGTAAAGGAAATGTGAAGAAGCCTGGGAATGCTTTATCCATATTTGAGAAGAGAATGGAGATCGCTTTGCGCAAGATACTGGGTAATGATGTTCCTGTGCATTTGTTGAACAAAAGAGAACGTGAACGCATGCAAATGATGGTTCAACATGTTAGGGCTCCCAGGCGATATGGCAATAGCATTGTTAGCAGAGCAGAATTGAAAAAGGTACACCTCTTGTTTCAACGATTATTGCGCGAGGAAAATATAGCCTTGGAGGATAAAATGCTATCGCTTTTTGAGTTGAATGTTTTCGCTGTTTATTTGTTCGTTATTCAGAATATAGTTGAGGGTGAGCAGAGAAAAAAGAAACTATGTGAATTTCCAGGTTCTGAATACGATTGTGAGAGCCTAGAGGATTTGTTTCGGGCTCACAACCTGGCTCTGCATGTAAAACTGATTAGTGCACTTACAGATGTTAGTCAGAAGATATTCTGTATCACGCTTAAGAGAGAGGGTGCTTGCATTTCTGATTATACTCCTGAAGTTTCTGCATTTCTACCTATTGTAAAAAGTATCAGCATTAATGGTTTCAAGCGATCGATTTATAAGGTAGGATTGCCATCTAATACAAATGTGCATAAATGGGCAAAGGTTGATGTTTCCTTGTTGGGGAATCATTATCGCGGAGAGAAAAAGGAGTTGGACGTTTACATTCAGGCTCATGCTTTAAAAAGAATGGAGGAACGATTGGATGGCATGGGTGCTTTAAGCCGGAATTTTATGCTTGCCATTACATTTCCGCATTTAAAATTCTTGGAACCATATAAAGGCTACTTGTTGATTCCCATTGAGCCTGGGGATGTGAGGGTTGGTTACCTGTTTTGTAATGTGATAAATGAAATGCTGGTGATCAGAACATTTTTGTTTATTACCCATAGTGCTACTCCTGAAGGTGATCGGTTGAAAGAGCTTACAGGTTTGAATCGTTCGGATATTAGCTATTGGAAAATTGATCGTTTGAGTACCCTTTTTAAAATAGATGAAGAGCATTGGCCCGAATTGTTAAGATTGTTCGAATTGGTGGGAATAAAAAATATCCAGAATATAAATATTGAGATATTCAATAAAAATAAGGGAAATGAAGTTGGGGAGTTTGATTCTTTTGTTGGATGTTTGAATGAGATGAAAGTTAATTTTCTTGATAGTTAATAATTGTTAAGATGGGAAAAGATGGACACACCCGCTAGCGCGAGCTTGTAGCTCGTGCTTTGCGAATGCAAACCAAAGCCTTTTTATCACGATATATAAGAAATAACAGCATATGCTTGTTTTAACCTAGTTACCAACAAACTTTAAAAGAAACTACAAATGAATAACATACTATATTCCATATTAAAATAATATGCAAATTTACTCGACTTGTTTATTTGGCGCTTTATTAAGGCAACACTTTTAAATCATCTAGCAACCTTAGTAAGACAGTTATCTTAAATGCTAGAACAATACAAATATCTAATTCAACAATGAAATTACTTATATCCTTATTGTTTTTCCTACCACTTGTAGCTTTTGCACAAAGTAATAGTAGTATTAGCTTAAGTCAAAAAGAAGCATTGAAAGATTTAAAGATTCTTACCAAAAGAATCGAAAGGATTCATCCGGCATTATTCAAAAGTAAAAATAAAGAGAGGTTTAGAAATCAAATGGAAAGTTATTATCGAGAATTGAATCGGTATGATTCATTAAGTGTTCTTGATTTTTACAAAATAGTTGGTAAAATATCTCCTTTACTCAAGGATGGGCATACTCGGATAATTCCCCCTAAGCATTATTCGCTAACAAATGTTTTTCCTTTACGAGTAAATATCAATACCAAAGATTCTGTTATAACTGTTCAAAATGATTATTCAATAGAAAAGAGCATTCCGATAGGTTCCCAAATAATTAGTATTAACAATCATTCTTTCAAAGAAATTACTTCGGAATTAATGAGTTATGTAAGCGGAGAAAAACCTTTTTATAGAATTCACAAATTAAATACTGGAAGACCCTCGTTTCAGATGCTTTTCAATTTGCTATTTCACTCAAGTGAATATGAGGTAAAATATGAACGAAACGGATTAATTCAAACGTCAATAATACAAGCTATTGAGAAGAATAAATTAGGACGTAAAACTGTTAGTTACAAATTAGATAAAAACCTAATGGCAAGATTTAAGCCCTTTGTTTATTATAAGGTAAAAAACAAGCCTATTGGTATTATACATGTTAGAAGTTTCATGGAACCTTCCTATTTAAATGACTTCAAATCTTTTCTGGACTCCACATTTAACGACCTAGAGAATCACAAGGTCAAAAATTTAATAATTGATTTTAGAAGACACGGAGGTGGTTATTCTGGTTTGGGTGATGAATTACTGAAATATATCTCACCAGTACCTTTCCAACAAAATGGTAAGATGCTTGAAAGAAAAAGCATTAAACGTTTATTCTCAAAAGGTGGATTTGAAATCTTGAATCCTTTTGGGTATGGTAAATTAGAGTGGCATAAGAATTACGAATTAATTTCTCCTCATGGAGACCCATTTAGATTTCATGGAGAAGTATTTTTACTTACAAGTCATTCCACTTTTTCGTCGGCCTCAGATTTTTCAAGTGCATTTCAATATTTCGATATGGGTACCGTAATTGGAGAAGAAACTGGAGGAATGAATATTAGTTATGGTGAATTTATAAACTGTACACTTCCAAAATCTAAATTGAGATGTGATGTGTCCTGTAAAAAGTCATGGAGCTATGGTGCAGAGGATGATTCAATACATGGGACAATCCCTGATTATGAAATTCCGTTTTATGAAGCACTACACTATACCATTGATAATTTATGCAAACAAGAATGATAATAAAAGACCAGAAAATAACAAAGTGTAAATGTAATGCGGGATTCATCGGCATTTGGGGCTGTGGTTCGTTGTTGCAAGGCCGTCAATTCGTCTTGATCGAAAATTTGAAATGTTGAATAATCGAATTGGCTCTGTGCAGTGTTGAATTTTCATCACTTTCAATCCTGCACTTCACTTACATAAACAGAATAACCAACAATTAAATTTAAAAACTTTATTCGTGATTTTTTAATCAGATATCAATTTAAAAAACAACCTACATGAGACTACTTGCATTATTGATAATTTTCATGGGACTTACAAATTTCTTAAAAGCACAAGAAGAATTTAAAGAAATTGCTTTATCTAAAGCTAAGACCATAATAGAAGCTTACAACAGTAAAGACCATGTTAAGTATGTAGATTTACTTACACCAGAACAATACCCAATTGAAGCTAAAACAAAGTTTTATGATGCGTTTAAAAGAGTTATGGAAAATGATGCACGTAATATATCGAATCTTAAAATAAAACGATTTGGCATTTACGATAGTACACAACAAGCCTACTTTACAATGAAATTTGGCAACAACAATTCTTCTTTTTTTGGTATCTCATCTAATAATGGTGAAAATTGGTATTTCACTCAGTTTATAGGGACGTTTAATTTCGAACATATCAAAAAAATGATGATACGTCAATTAGACCCATCCTTTGCTGATTTAGACCCAAGCTATGGCAAAAGAATATCTTACAAAATGGGGGAACAGGTTTCTCCTTTCGCATATGAAGATATAAATGGGAATCTCTTAAAATCTGAGTCTTTAATAGGTAAAGTAATTGTTTTAAACTTTTGGAGTACTAGTTGTGCACCTTGCATAAAAGAAATGCCCCAACTAAATAAATTAGTTGAAAAAATGAAAAATAAAGACATTGTGTTCATAGGTTTAGCTTCAAATACCAATAAGCAAAAATTACAAGACAGTTTTTTACATAAACATAAATTTTTATACCAGATTGTTACAATTAATGGTAATGATTATAGTATAAATGCCCTTCCAACACATATAATAATTGACAGAGAACAAAAAGTAATTGGAGAATACCTTGGGGCGAGTGATGAAAATCTAATGAAAATTGAGTCGTTACTGAATGATTTATAAAAACGATAGCGAAGCAACCGCTTATTTACATTTGAGAATTGGTT
>JADGFH010000485.1 GCA_016743925.1 Labilibaculum sp. | reverse complement strand
ACAACCTCCTGCAACAATAACTCTACCAGATATAGTACCTGCAAATGGATTTGCCAATCCTGCTTGAATATCAGAATTGGAATTAGGGGGAAGTGAAGCTATTTCCTTCCAGTCAAAATTATTTTTATAGGTATCCTTTGCAGTACACTCCTCAGCAAAACCAATATTTGCAAATAATAGAAGTATTAAAAGTGAAAGCAATGGGCTTCTCTTTATTTTAAAAGATAGATCGCTCATATATTTAAGATGTAAATTACTATTTTCTATTTCTTCCATTAATCCAAAATCCGGTTTCAATCAACTCGCAACTCGCATCTTAACCAAATGAATTTATTGAAGTCTGGGTCTGAATTAAATCATTAATTATTTATTACAAAAGCTGAAAAAATCAATTGCTTCCAGTTCCTGTTTAACCAATATGCTTTCCTCTGGAGTAATGGTTTGCATTGGCAAACGGTTTGGCCCACAATCTACTCCCATGAACTTCATCATGTGTTTACCAACAACAATATTTCCTCTGAATTTGCAAAGTATGTTAATAAATAAGTGTGATTTATGTTGAAGTTCACGTGCCAACTCAAAATTCTGACGATCAAAAGCTTCAGCCATCTCTTTATAAATACCAAAAATATGATTATAAGTACCACCAACACCAGCTTTGTAACCAAAAGCTAAAGCAGAAAGATAGGTTTCATCAAGACCGTGAAGCATTTCAAATTTGCCATTAGCCACATATTTACACAAATCGAACTCATAAATATTATCATAGGTATATTTCACTCCCGCAAAATTTGGTATTTCCTTATCAGCAGCAGTTAACAAGTCTACCATCGACAAAGTAACATTGTTTAAAGGAGGAATATGATAATAGTAAAAAGGCAAGTTTGGCGCTGCATCTGCAATCGTTTTGCAATAAGCTACTAATTCCTCATTTCTACGAGGAGGTAAAAAAGCAGGTGCCATAGAAGCAATCGAAAATACCCCAATGCGCTGAGCATGGGATGCTAATTCCTTTTGTTCCGAAAGACAAGGTCCTCCAGTGTGAACAATCACCTTAAAACGCCCTGCTGCAGCTTCAACCCATTTTTCGGCAATTGCCATTCTCTCCTCTTTCTTTAACAAAGCCCCTTCTCCCGAACTACCACAAATAAAAGCACCATCCAGATTATTTCTTACCAAAAATTCAGCATAATCATTAATTCTGTCATAATTAATACTCCCATCTTCATGCATTGGTGTGAAGGGAGCTGTTATTGAACCGTTTATTTTTTCCATAATTTTATTATTTACAAATTGTATTCCGTTGAAAATGTTGATGCTGGGAGTCCTTCTTCATTCACAAGGTTAGCTTCTGTATAGGCCTTCCATCCGTATCGCACATTTGTAACTTCTTTAATTGATTTATTTTTTATTAGTATCGTTTTTCCTCTCACAATTGCTTCTGCTGGCAAATACAAACCATCGCTTCCAGCCAATTCGAAACCTATTATTGCACCACCATCATTGGATTGTAAAACATTCGCATGATTGAAATAAACCAAAGCTTCCCCTTGTCTCATATCAATTTTCGCAGGAACAGGTCCAGAGTATTCCAAATTTAAACCATAAGTATTTGCCAAAGCTAGTCGAGCTAGTCGTTTACCAATTGGTTTCTTCTTCTTTGGATGTACATCAGAAGGATGTCCCAAATCGCTTGACACTGCCATTCCTGAATTAGGAATTACATTCATCATTCGGCGCTGACTATCACGAAAATGTGCCCAAGTAGGGCGATTTATTGATGATAACTGCACGTAATAAAAAGGAAATTCATATCCCCAGGATTTACGCCAACTTTTAACCAATTCAGGGAATAATTTTTCATGAAACTCCACATTATGAGCATTAGATTCTCCTTGATACCAAATGGCTCCTTTTATAAGAAATTCAACTAAGGGAGCAATTCCTGTTTCGTACAAATAAGCTGCTTGAAATGGATGGCGCTGCAATGGATCAGCCTCTTTATTCAAGTTTTGCCTAGCGCGTTTTCTGCACCAAGCTTGTACTAAATCATTTTGTAACCAATTATCTAATACATTCACTAACACAGGATGATGCTCTAAGGACTTCCTATCAATCCAAGATTCTGTGGTTGAACCACCAACTGCATTTAGAAGTAAACCTATGGGCACTTTTAAACTATCTTGCAATTGCAATGCAAAATGATAAGCTATTGCAGAAACATTAGCGGCACTTTCCGAATTACAAGTTGACCAATCGGAATTAAAATAGTCCAATGAATTAACCCTTTTAAGTACATCTGGTCCCCACTGTTTTGCATTCGGCCAAGCAGTAGCCTTCATATTGTAAAAACGAATTTGAGGATTATTCGCCATAGCGATATCCTCTTTTCCCGTGCTCGATTGTTTTACAGTAAATGCCATATTCGATTGTCCGGAACATAACCAAACCTCTCCTATTAATACATCTTTAAACTCAAGCGTTTTAGTGCTACTCTTGATTGTTAATTTATGTGGACCACCTGCTTTCATGGCTGGCAAATTCACTTTCCACTTACCATGTACATCGGCAATTACTTTTGCCTCTGAATCCCCCAAATAAACATTAATTTCTTCACCGGAGTTTGCAGTACCGTAAACAGGAATACTTACATTTCTCTGTAAAATCATGTGATCATCAAAAACACTGGCTAATGTTAATCCTCCATAGTTACCACTTACCTCTTGGTAAACCGATGTTGCCAATATTTTAGCACCTTCTGCATTTGGATGTAAAGCATCAGGGAATAAGTCTGGGCGAGAATACAAAGGAGTATGCAAGTCTATTAAACCTGTAGCTTTCACTTTCGCAATTTGCTCAATTTGCGCCTGTATTTGCCAAAACCAATCGCGAGTACCAGACTTAAACCTTCGATGCTGATTAAAAATTGGAGTCAAACGACAAATCCATACTTTTGTATCTTTTGAAGCTTTAAGATTCCTAAACGTATCTATTAAGTCATAATAATCTTTCTTAAATTCATCCTTATAATTAGGCCAGTTACGCGGATCTGTATCATTTAATCCAAGATGGATAATTACAATATCAGCTTCGTATTCTTTTGCTTGAGCAAAAACTTCTTTTTCCCAATATGGCTTGTGACCTTTTCGTAATAATGTAGCTCCACTAAACCCAAAATTTCGAACTTCGTACTTATCTCCCAACATGTTTTGCAGTTGAGATGGATAACAATTTACCTCCCTATTCTTAATCTTATATCCAAATGTCACTGAATTACCAATACAAGCAACTCGTATTTTTTCTTTTTTGTCCATATTAGTATTTAATTCCTGTGCTATGGTGGAACTACTTAAATGAAACAGAAAAAAGCATACAAATAATAATGTTAATGTTCTCATTCTAACACGTCTAATTTTAACTTCTATATAGCAAGCATTTTACTGTTTCTATACGGATTGATTTACATTTCAAATATTCACAAACAATTTAAATTCTGTAAGGACTATTTCTCAATAATGAACTCAAAGTATCTTATTCTTGACGGAATATTTAATTTCAATGTAAATGTGGATAAAAGAAGAAATATGGAAGGGGGCGAAATATTACAAAAGGGGAGGAAATATTAACAATTGTAGGTGTTTGATTATAGAAAACCACCTTACCAACTGATTATCACCCACTAACATGATTACATGAAAAATTAGATTATAGCTCATAAAATTCTATTTTTCTAAAGATTTAATATTTTAAATCTTAGAACTTCTATTATCAGTTTAAGTAAATTTCATAAAATCTAAATCAATTTCTAAAAAAAACATCCCCAATAGTAATTGAGAATGCTTTCCACAAAACAAATATTAAAAATGAATCTAAAATTTATAATTAAAGGCAGCATCACGCATCGCGTATAAATTTTCAACAGGTACAAATTCGTGTAAGTTATGGCATGATGAAACGATATACCCACCACCTTTTGCACAACGATCAATATGTTCTTTTACATCTACAGCAACTTCTTCCGGAGTTCCATTTTTAAGTACACCTTCAATATCGATATTCCCCGAAAGGGTAATTAAATCGCCATATTGCTCTTTAATGTTATAGATATCCTGATTGCCTGCACATAAATCAATAGGATTTAGAACATCTACACCCATCTTCGCAAATTCAGGAATCATTTCATCAATCTTTCCATCAATATGAAAGAATATTTTTTTATCTGCAGCTTTGGCCAAATTCATTTCCTCACGAATGAATTGAGTTTCCAAAATCTCTAACTGCTCAGGATCAACCATAGTTGCCGTATTGGTAACCAATCCGCTCGACATTTGAATAACATCAACAGGATATTTTAAAAATACTTCTATTTCTTTCATCACATACTCATGAATTCGCTTGGTAAAATCCATTACAAAATCAGGATCCATCATCGAATTCATTAAATAATCGGTATAGCCCATGGCACACATTGTAGTAAAAGCAGCAGTTTGAGCTTTACACATAATTCCCATACCTGTACCCTGTACTTTTTTACAATGAGATTCTAACCTTCTTTCCAAATTATTCAAATCAGGAAAGGTAATTTGATCCATCATCTCACGATTCTTCATTAAACCATCTATATAATGAATTCGGCCATCATCATCTTTAAACTCTTTGCGTCCCACGCGCCATACATGACCAAAAAAGGTCAAGTCGTTACCCATTCTGGTATTCAACTCCACATTATCATCTGCTTCCATCTCGAAAGGATGCAAATGCATTGGCATTTTTTTATCTAAAATCTGATTTACCAAATGCATATCCGGATCGATCTCCAAAAAAGGAATTTCAGTTGTTTGAATATGATTTATTGCATTAAAAATTCTTTGTTTGTCAGGCGCTCTCATATCTAATTATTCTATTAGGTGTTTTATTTTTAGTACCAAAATTGTTACAGTCGGAAATAAAGCAATTCCATTTGCTAAAATAATAGGGAAATCACGCTGAATTACACCATAAACAATCCACAATATCACTCCACAAAACAGAAGCAAATAAGTTGTTATAGACAAATCATTCAATTGTTTATCACAGATTGATTTCACTGCTTGTGGAATCATTGAAATTGAAGTTAGAGCCGCAGCAAGCAAACCTAAAACT
>JADGFH010000484.1:726-5148 GCA_016743925.1 Labilibaculum sp. | reverse complement strand
TTTTTCATATTTACAGAATCTGATCATTTTTCGATAAAATACATCACTCACTTATCAAAAGCTGCATGCAAAATAGGCTCATTAGCTGAAAATTGCGAACATCTGGATTTAATGATTGATCAAGGTAAAAACAAATCAATAGAAAATTTAGTCAACGAGAGCCTAAAATATCTCTCTATAATTAAAAAATAGTTGATCTTTTGGCATAAATATTGCTATTCAGACTCACAAATTATTCAAGAAAAAAAGGATATTATTTAAACAAAAAATGAAAAATATTATGAAGTATTCATTTCGCCTAATTGTTTTCACACTGGCTATTTTAGCCAGCGTTTCTTGTTCAAGACAAGTAACTCGTGTATCTCCTGATCAGCAAATTGACTTGAGCGGACGATGGAACGATACGGATTCTAAACTTACTGCAGAAGCATTAATAGAACAACTATTAACTCGAAATTGGATTGAAAACTATCAGCAAGAAACCGGTAAGAAACCAGTAGTTATTGTTGGCTTAATAACTAATAAAAGCTCTGAACATATCGATTCTGACACTTACATTAAGGATATTGAAAAAGCTATTTTAAACGATGGAAGAGTTCGTTTGGTTCAAGCAGGTGCTAAAAGAGAAGCTTTACGCGGAGAACGTGCTGACCAACAAGATTTCGCATCAAAAGCAACTGTCAAAAAATGGGGACAAGAGCTTGGTGCGGATTTTATTCTACAAGGAGACATCAGTTCTATAATTGATAGTTACAAAAAAGAAAAAGTTAGATACTACCAATTAAACTTGGAACTAACGAACCTTGAAACAAGTGAACTTGTTTGGATGGGTGATAAAAAAATTAAAAAGTACGTTAATAAGTAAACTGGTACTATCAGGAAGTCATGTTTGACTTCCTGAATTTCTTTCTTTGGATGAATAAACTTCTCTTACATATTACTGCTAAAATACGGACTGTATTTTTAATTAGTTTTCTATTATTTTTTTCAGGTTGCGCCACGTATTACATGCAAAATGAGGCTTTCAATGCTTCCTTTTTACGTGGAGACATCTCTGGTGCTGAAAAAATTCTAGATCAGGATAAAAAGAACAATCGAAATAAAAATCGTGCTTTATTTTTATTGAATAAGGGAACTTTAGCATGGATGCAAGAAGATTATACTGCTGCAACTAATCATTTTAATGAAGCCGATCTGTTTATAGAAGATCAACGAAAGAGTATTGGTTCGGAAGCCCTAGCAATGGTTTCCAATCCAATGACAAAACCCTACAAACCCGAAGATTTCGAAAATGTAATGCTTAATTTCTACAAAGCGTTAAGCTATTTAGAAATGGGCGATTCGGAAAAAGCCCTTGTTGAATGTCGTAGAGTAAATGAAAAACTGTATGCTCTTAATGATAAGTATCCAAAAAAACACCAGAATAGATATAGCGATGATGCTTTCGCACATACGCTTATGGGATTAATTTATGATTCTAGCGGAGATTCAAACAATGCTTTTATTGCGTATCGAAATGCGTTAAAGGTATACGAAGAAAATTATTTAAAAAACTTCAACACTTCTGCACCAATGCAATTGAAAGAAGATCTTCTTCGCACTGCATACCAAACTGGTCTGAATAAAGAGTATGAATTTTATAAAAATGAATTTGGCTTCGATTATCAAAGGAAAAACAAAAATGAAGGTGATGTAATCCTAATTTGGCTATCAGGTTTGGGACCGGTAAAAGCGGAGTGGAGCATCAATTTTAGTGCAATAAATAGTCGCGATGGTTACCTAACCATGGTAAATAATGAAGAAAACGTTACGCTTCCCTTTTTTGTAGGAAATATGGATAGAAACACGAGAAGTGCTTTTAGTGATTTGAGTTTTGTTCGTGTCGCATTCCCAAAATATCAAGAAAGAATTCCATTCTACACTTCGGCAAATGTGCGAGTAAATGATTCAACTACCTACCATCTGGAAAAAGGACAAGATGTAAATGCAATCGCTTTTAAAACTTTAAAAGATCGTATGGTTAGAGAAATGGCTAATTCTCTTTTACGCCTTGCAACCAAAAAAGCTTTAGAGAGCTATGCAAGAAGTAAAGATGAAAATATAGGTGCTTTACTTAGCATTTTTAATGCCGTTACTGAAAAAGCCGATACTCGAAATTGGCAAACATTACCCCATTCAATTCATTATACAAGAATTCGATTAAAGGAAGGTAAACACCAACTTGATTTACAAGTAAATTCACCTGACGGAAGAAGTAAAGATCAAGAAATAGAAGTTAATGTGAAAGCTGGTAGAACAAGTTATTTCACATTTCACAATATGGAATCAAACTAATACAGAGCTTTTTGAAAGTGTAAAGCAAACCAATTTACTTCGTTCTGAAATGTATTCTGTATTAAGAGTTAATTCTTCATTGAAAAATCGTTGACAGCCCATCAACAATCCAATAGCCAAATCAATAAGTATTTTTTCTGTTTGATAAGTTATTTGGAAAGTACTCTCGTTAATTTTGACTGCTCTAAATTTTGGAATTTCCAAAGCAGGAAAACTATCTTGCATCTTTTTATGAATGAATTCATCCACTTGATCAAGAAATTCAAAAATATTACTATTCCCTGCAAAGCTAGGTCGGAACAAAATAACCAAACGACTAAAAAGGTATTCCCCGAAATTTTTAGCTACATCAGATGGAGAATTTCCAATTTCAAAACCTAACAATCCACATAATTCGACAAACTGGGCACAAGGATATCCAATTTCTGGCTCATACACTCCACTATTACCAACTCCTAATTCTGAAATAATTTTTTCTGTAATGTCAAGACCAAAGTCCTTTTCTGTCATTTCCAAAAATTCAGTAAAAAATATTCCCTTCATTATTCCTCCTCCTTAAATCATTCAAAGTAATACTTTGTACAAAATAAATCACCAATACAGTAATATATCAATAGTAACGAAGAAGACGAAAAGTAATTGTGTGAGGCGTTAATGAAATTCCAAGAAACTGATAAAGAATCTATTCTACTTATAAATCAACATTGTTTAAAGCATCAGCTTCCAATTCCTTTAATGTTTTTTGAAGTGCAAGATACTTTTGTTCATAGTCCCATCTACCACGATCTTTGTTATGAGCAATTTCGTAGAATTTAAAGGCTTCTTTAGGTTGGTTAACACTTTCGTAGATTTCACCAACATGGTAAAAAGATTCTGCTCTTTGAGGATAATTATTGATTGTATATTTCAAAAAAGCCATTGCCTCGTTATACTTTTTCGCTTCCTTGAGATTAACACAAACACTTTCTAATAAGGAATACGGCAACATCTCCTTCCGTCCATAATTCAATAATATTTCTCTTGTATAATTATTTGCAACTTCTACTCCTTTATCAATTAAAAGCTGCTCATCAGGAAATTTATAGTCCGTAAAAATAGTTTCCATTCCTTGCATTAAACTTTTACGATATAAAGTATAATGACTTTCATCAGGCATCCATCCATAATGCCATTTTAAATCAGCCGGTGATTTCGTTTCCAAAGCTAAAATAAGCGCCTTACACGATTTTAGCATCTCCTCAGCCTCTTCGGCAAAAGAAATAAATAAATGCTTTCGAATTGAAGAATTCTCTGTTAAAAACGTCTCAATATCCTTAACAATTGCCTTATTGTTCCACCATAAAATAGGACTAAATGCTAAGAATTTATCAAATAAATCTGGTCGTGTAGAAAAAGCATGAACGACGAACAGAGCACTATAACTATGTCCCATAACCAATCGCTTAGAATTGGATCTATAATTTTTAGCGATAAAAGGAAAAATATCTTGTTCTAATGATTTTATAAAATTGTCAGCACCTCCTCTTGTCCTAAAGATGTTTTTATTCATGATTGAGTCAACAGGAGTCATATCACGAAAGCGATCTGTATTTGGCAAACCGATAACAATGTGCGGAGGTATAAAATGATTATCCATTAAAAAACTCAAAACCTCGATCCCCATATCGAAATTGGTTTCAGCATCTAATAAATAAATGCTAGGATACTTATAATAGGTGTTATCATACTCATTTGGTAATAGGATTCGAACATCCCTATATTCCTTCAAAACACCAGAATATACTCTAGAACTCCTTAGGCTTTTAGGATTAACTTCGGCGTGAATACTAGTACAACATATAAGTGCAAATAAAGCTAATATTAAAATTCGCTTCATAATTGGTTAGTTTTGATTTAAAGCTTGTGGTAAATTACAATTATTTATAATAAAATCAAAGAATACTATTGATTTACAGGCTATCACGCTATTTTTATATTAAACCCATAAAATATTTACATTAAAAAAATCCGGAATAAAAACTATTCCGGACTCCTATCATAATAGATCTTAATTACTCTAAATACAAATCCAATTTCAATTCAAAATCA
>JADGFH010000484.1:0-716 GCA_016743925.1 Labilibaculum sp. | reverse complement strand
CCCAAATTATCAAAGAAACTCCCTGAACCGTAACGTACATTAAACTTCGTTCTGTCAATAACCATTTTACCACTAACATGCATTGTTTCATCATGCTTGTGAAGGTTTACTGTAAATTCTATTGACTGTGTAATTCCTTTAATTGTAATATCTCCTTGAATTTTATAGTTCCCTTCTCCTAACTCACTTGCATCGGTAATTTCAAATTCGGCTTTGGGAAATTTTTCAACACCAAAAAAATCATCCGATTTAAGATGCCCTTCTAATTTATTTTTATACTTCTCATCTTTTAAATCAGTACAGACAATGCTGGTCATATCTATTACAAAATTTCCATTCTGTAATTTTCCATCTTTTAAGGTTAATTTACCAGTTGTAATCGAAATAATACCTGAATGTTCTCCTGTTACTTTTTTACCTAACCATTCTACCTTACTTTTCTCAGTTTTTACACTTAAATTCTTATTTTCTGCAAATAAACCTCCTGTTGTTATAAAAACACCCAGTAGGATTGCAAGCGTGGTATACAATGTTTTTCTTTTCATAAGTTCTAATTTATTTTATTCTATCTATTAATTCTTCCAATTCGTAGAAAATTGAAGATTCAATCTTATTTTTTGAATACAAGTAAATTTAAGCAATTATATTCAGACCCAATCATCTTTTATTTGTTAAAACCGTGTTAAAAACCATAAGCAATAGCTAGCCGAGTATAG
>JADGFH010000483.1 GCA_016743925.1 Labilibaculum sp. | reverse complement strand
TAAAGCTTATCTTAAGAGCTTTTAGAAGTTGAGTTTGAGTAATTATTATAGTTATTAACAGGTAAATAGCCAGTGACACAAAGTTTTGAACATACCCAAGACAGATTCATTGGAATCTGCCTTTCTACTATCTTCTTTTATTTTGATTACAATTTAGCTTCTATCCACGACCAAGTTGAGATGTCAAGAGCAGTAGCATCATTACCAGAGTTCAATTGATATTTGCTAGTTTCGCCTGTTAATAAAGTTGCATCTGCATTAGCACCTTCAATTTGCACATTGGTTAAGGCACCAGCATTTTTCATATCAAGATCAACATCGTAACCAATAAGGTGTAAACCTGTGATTGTAGCACCCGATTCCTTTTTGAATTGCAATGCAGTTCCACCAACAGTAGAAATAGCAGTTACATTTACGAAATTAGGATTGTTGTTTATTTTATCTCCTTCGAAAGCAGTTGAGAATCCATCGATTGTGTGCGAAATATAGGTATCAGTTGCCGTACCATTCCATCCTTCAGTCCAGTCTACAGAATCATCTTCGTTGTTTTCCAAGTAAATATTACTTACCGAAACAGTACCGCCAAAAAATTCAATGCCATCATCGGAGCCGTTAATTACAGCCACATTAGCGATAGTTGTACCAGATCCTACAGCGTATAAAGATACACCGTTGTATTGAGATTCTGAGTTAATCTGAGCTCCAGTTCCTTTAATTACTAAGTATTCGATTGTACCAGAGTTATCATTATCAGTAGAACCACCATAGATGAAACCACCTACTTCAGCTTCCGAATTTGCCCCAGCAGTAGTTGTTGCTTTACCGCAGATTGTTAATCCGCCCCAATCGCCTGGCTGACCTTGATCAGAAGCGATTACAACAGGATTGGTAGCAGTTCCGTTAATGTTAATCGTGCCGCCCATTAAAACAGCGATATAGACTTCTGTTCCACCTGCATCAGCATGGATTTTAGTTCCGGCAGGAATGCTTAAAGAAGCTCCATCTTGAACAATGTATGAGCTTGTTAAGCGGTAAGCTTTCGTAGCATCTAAAGTTACATTACCTGTCACATTTCCTGATAATACTTCAATTTGTGCAACTTTAACATCTACCCAAGTCCAGCTTGATGGATCTACAGTTGCAGCTGTATTGTAGCTCTTCGTCGTAGCAGCTTCCGTTCCTTCGATTACAACATTGGCCAAAGGTCCATTGTCTTTCATATCGATACTCTTAGCATATCCACTTAAGGATAAACCAGTAATTGTAGCACCAGATTCTTTTTTGAATTGCAATGCTGTACCGCCCGTTGTTGAAATTGCAGTAAGGTTGATAATTTTTGGATTGTTGTTTACTTTATCTCCTTCAACAACAGTTGAGAAATCAGCGATAGTGTGCTCAACATATGCGTTGGTAATGGTTCCACTCCAACCTTCCGTCCAGTCGATCGCATCATCTTCGTTGTTTTGTAAAAATAAGTTCATTACAGAAACAGTTCCACCGAAAAACTCAACACCATCATCAGCACCATTTATAACCGCTACATTTTCAACTTTTGTTCCCGAACCTACTGCGTAGAAAGAAACACCATTGTATTGAGATTCGGCGTTAATTTGAGCACCAGTACCTGTAATTACCAAGTTTTTAATAGAACCTGAATTATCAGCATCATTAGAGCCACCATAGATAAAACCACCAACTTCAGCTTCCGAATCTGCACCAGCAGTAGTTGTTGCTTTTCCACAAATAGTTAATCCACCCCAATCGCCAGCATCTCCATTTGCCGAAGTCATTACTACAGGGTTTAAAGTAGTACCATTGATGTTGATTTTACCGCCCATTAAAACTGCGATATAAACATCCGTACCACCATTATCGGCAATAATCTGTGTTCCTGCAGGAATTGTAAGGCTCATTCCTTCTGGTACTATAAAAGATCCTTTTAGTTCGTATTGAACACTTGCATCAAGCGTATAATCTGCTGTAAGTTGACCTTTCATTTTCCCACCCTGAAGCAGCTCAATTACCTCTTCAACTTTTACAGGAACCGGATCATCATCATCCGAACAACTTGATAAAAAAGGCATTGCTAAGATTGCCAGACCTAAGATTTTAATCGTTAATTTTTTCATTTTGATTACAATTTTGGAATATAAAAAGTTATTTAGTTTAATTAATTCAAATTGATTTTAAGTCCTAAATTAAGGCTGATCCCTTTTTTATAAGACTTAATTACTTCGTTTGAAGACTCTCCGTTTGTCGGTTGAATCTCTTGTGTTTGTTTTATTTTTGGATTCAATATATTTTTAGCGGAAAGTTTAACAGCGAATCGATCTGATAATTTTTTACTAACTACCATATCAAGCGTCACAAATCCTTTTTCAATAATTTCATTATTAAAGAAAGTGTTGCTATAGGTTTTATCCTCAGGTGCTCCTAAGGCAAAAATCTTATCGGAAGAATAGTTACCAGTTAAGACTGCTTTAAAAGCTTTCTTTTTCCGATTTGAGAAACTTAAAGTTCCATTAAAGATCAAGTCAGCTGCTCCTTGCAAATCGGTTTTTGTTTTGTTATTGTATTGGAAATCATCCAGCAAATCCTGATTAAACCACATTTTAGTTACATTCATAATCAAGTTTAATTCTGGCATTTCTGAGTTTTCAGGCTTTATAATCGAAAACCTGGTTTCCAATTCAACGCCATAAACATCAGCTTTCTCTCCTGTATTTTGAAAAATAAAATTTCCAGATGATCCTCTGGTTAATGCAAGGTTGATGGGATCGTTAATCTTTTTGTAAAAACCAGATATGGAGATGAGTTGTTTCGCTGTTGGAAATATTTCCCATTTTAAATCAAGATTGTAATTTTCTGAACTTTTTAAATCAGGATTACCTTTAATTACCCGACCGGTTGGTGTTACATATTCAAATGGAGCCAATTCCTTGAACTCGGGCAAGGTGATGGTTTTACTAGCTGCCAAGCGTAGTGAACTTTTAGCTGTTACCTGATATTTTAAATTTAAGGATGGCAGAATATTGTCATAACTATTCGATAGATTTCCAATTCGGCCAACATAGTTCGCAACATCCCAATCAATCTCAAGTTCATCCATTTCGTAACGAAGGCCAATACTACCAGATAGTTTTTTGAACTGAAAACCTGAATTGATGTAAGCAGCATAAACATCTAGTTTTGCATTATAAGTATCTGGATTTCTTTCTCTAAGAATTAATTTATTGTTGTTGTATAAACTTTGGTTTAGCAGTGCTTCATTCAAATTATCAATGGAAGAAACCTGAACTCCTTTGGCTCTAAGGCCAATAAATAGAGAATTAAAATCTCTTTCCTTCATTCTGAAGTTAGCCCCAAAGTTTAGCTTTAACTTTTTGGCCTCTTGCTCAACAATTTTGAATTCATTTTTTAGATATCCATTTATTTCTGAGTCTTCGATATTCTGTTGCGATTTTCTCTGCTGAAAATCACCAACATGTGCAAATTGAACCGTGTTGACATCAATAATATTTACTTCGTTACGGATTCGATTTGGTTCTTCAGCTTTTACCGTGTTGTAAGCTAAAGCCCAGTTTAATTTGTCTCGTTCACCAATTTTATGTGAGCCTAACAATTGACTGATAAATAAAGCTGTCTTCTTTAGGTTTTGATCTCTTACAAATGCTCCATCTTCTTGAGGATCCTGATCGAAAACATAGCCTTCTCCATTTTTTCCTTGCTCGTATAATTCATCAGATGTTTTTTGAACCCAAACTGTATTCATATTAATACTGTTGTTCGGATCAAGATCGTAAGTAAGATTTAACAAGCCCGTTGTGTTGATTACTGTTTTAAAAGTCTCGGCATCGGTAAAGGATTGATCTAAAATATTCGAGCGATATTTTTTAAAGATTCCCTCAGAATATTCCGATTTATTTTCATGCGATAGGGTTGCGAAAACAGATAAATCTCTGTCAAACAACTTAAATTTCTTACCTGCTAAAATTGAGAAGTCATAACCTATTGGAAGGTTTCTTTTAGCGGTATTCCAGCTCTGGTTTGTAATGTTACTTATCGTACTGTTGGTTTTATTGTAGAAACCCAGGCTTTGATCATTGTAGTTTTGTGTGGTTTTAAAATTATCAAAAACACTGCTTTTTACCACATTGGTATTTGCCTTTGTAGCGATACCAATGCTTATTTTATCGCTAAAAGTTTTCGAAACAATATCAATGTTTCCTGATGTTTGATCCGCATAGTTTTCTGCTGAATACGTTTTATTAATACTCACATTCTTAATAAGATCTGTAGAGAACATTTTTAGGTCTATATTCTTCTTATCAACATCCTCAGATGGAATTGGAAGTCCATTCATGGTAGTGGACAAGTAGCGGTCTCCTAATCCTCTTACATACACATCTCCAGAACCTTCATTATTGGTAACACCAGAAATTTTCGAAGCCGCTGTTGCTGCATCCGATACGCCTTGAGAGGCTAGTTCTTGCGCACCAATAGACTGCTTAATTCCCAATGATTTTTTCTGATCGATTAGCAATACTACCTCAGACTCTCTGTTTGCTTTTGCAACAACTTTAACGTCGGCTAAAGCAACTGTAGATTCACCCATTACAAAATCAACAGAAACCGAATTTCCCTCATTTACGATAATGTTTTCTTTTGAAGTAGTTTCATACGATATAAAAGAACATTTAATGCTTACGCTCCCAACCGGTACGTTTTGCAGTAGATAATTTCCATCAAAATCGGTAACAGTACCTATCGTTGTCCCATCAATATATACTGATGCTCCTATTAAGGTTTCTCCGGTTTTCCCATCTTTCACATTTCCTGTTACGCTTCCCTTTTGCGCAAACACAACAATCGAAAATATTGTTAATACTAAAACTAGGAATACTTGTTTAATCATTTTTTAAAAAATAAGTCAATACGTTTTTTCTTTCTTTTACACTGCGATGTTAGGGAAGAAATATGATCAGAATAATAAGGGAGGTTTAAGTAAAGATTACGAATACTCTCTCTCCGTGTTAAGTAAAAGTTAGGTTGAGGTTCGTATGTAAATAAATTTTAAACTGTAGGTTAAGCTAATCGAATTGTGTTTCTAGTTAAGGCACGGACAGTAAGTGTATTGTGTGTTTTAACT
>JADGFH010000482.1 GCA_016743925.1 Labilibaculum sp. | reverse complement strand
ACCTAATTCCATAAAATAGTAGATGTTTTTTTTGTAAAAATTACAGTATTTGCTACTTGTTCGGATAATTTTATTAAAATGAAACAACTATTTAATCTGTCTGTCTTCCTAATTGTTTTTCTAGTTGGGAGTAATGCCTCTTTTTCTCAGAATAAAGATGCTATTGATTCCGCTTTTGTGAAGTTAACCAAGCTTCCTCCAATGGAGAAACTTTATGTCCATCTTGACAAAACAACCTATGCATCTGGCAGTACTATTTGGCTAAAAGCATATTTGGTTACAGTAACAGAGCACATGCCACTTGGTAATAGTCAATTTGTTTATGTAGAGTTATTTGATAAAACGGAAACACTAATTAGCCGAATTAAAATAAAAAGAAAAGATGGCATGTTTGCTGGAAATATTAAGTTGCCACAAGGTTTGCAGGAAGGTGACTATTGTTTAAAAGCTTATACTAGCTGGATGTTAAATCAAGATGATGAATTTTTATTTCGAAAAATGATTAAAGTGAAAAATTTCATTCGAAATAAATACAAAGCATCAATACAATACGATAATAAAGCATCAAAAAAAATGGCTACGGTTAGTTTCCGCGACATAGAAGGAAATCCTGTGGTTGGTTTGCGGGTTCAGTGTAAAGCTCCTGAAGAAGAAAATGAAATTAAAACTTTCTATCGAAATACTGGCTCCGATGGCAATATTAGGTTTTCGATAAACTCCGATTCATTAAAACACGATAAATATGTGGATGTGTTGTTGTTAGCCGATGAAAAACAGTTTCGTAAACGTTTTTATTTTCCAAGCAATGATGATGATTTTGATCTTCAGTTTTTTCCTGAAGGTGGTGAATTAATTGGAGAACGTCTTTCAACTGTTGCATTTAAAGCGGTGGGAGCTGATGGCCTTTCTCGGCGTATTCAGGGATGTATTCTTAATCAAAAGAACGACACACTTCAATATTTTGAAAGTTTACATAAAGGAATGGGATCATTTCTAATGATATCTGATACCACGACTCAATACAAGGTTGTTGCCTGGTTGAAAAATGGAAATAAAAAGGAATTTGCATTTCCAAAAGCAGTTAAAAAAGGCATCATCTTATCCGTTAATCAAGCGAGGGGAAAGATTCAAATTACCATAAAGGCAAGAGGGAAAGGATTAGTTAAACCTTTTCATATTGTTGCACATTCAGGCGAAAATATGCTATTCAAACAGATTGTTGATCAGTTGCAATACAGTATTGAAACTAAGCTCTTGCCAGAAGGAATAATTAATTTTGTTTTGTTAGATGGATTAAATCAGCCAGTTTCTTCGCGGCTTGTATTTAATAAGAAAACAGAAAATGTAAATATAAATGTAAAATCAGAGAAAGAATATTACAATCGGCGTGAAGAAGTTAAACTTTCCATTATGCTTGATAAACCAGAGCATACAGGGCATTTTTCTATATCAGTTACAGATGATGACGTGGTGACAATAGATTCGTTAGCCGATAATATTAAAAGTAGTTTATTGCTTACTTCCGATTTAAAAGGTTTTGTAGAAGATCCGTATTATTATTTTGTAAATGAAAGTGATACAATCAATCGTCATCTCGATTTATTAATGCTCACACAAGGATGGCAACGTTTTGATCTTAATAAAATTATTCAACAAAAATCAATCAAGTTAACACATTATCTTGAACTTGGGCAAAGCTTGGTTGGGAAATTTACCCGTGGTTTAATTAGGTCAAGTAAAGATACCGAAATTACAGCTTTAGCTGTTGAACCCCCATTGTTTGCTACAACAACAACCGATGAACAAGGAAAATTTATTTTTAATCAGTTAGATTTTAAAGACAGTACCGTTTTTACCATCCAATCGCAAAAATTTACAGCCATTAGACAGGAACCAGCAGGTATTATTGAAATTATTCCAGATTCGTTTCCTAAATTTGGGTATCCCTTACCAGTAAAAAAATATTTAACAATAACCGCCAAGGAATCAAATTTGTCACTGCAACGCCTTATGTATGATGGAGGTATGCGTCATATTGTAATGGATGAGGTTGTTATAACCGCAGCGGATAAGACCACAAATTATCAAGCAAAATATGGGATATCGGCTAATGTAACGGATGCAGGGCAAATAAAAAGCAAGTTTCCCGTATCTGTTCAGGCAGATATGCTTATTAAGATGATCTCAGGTGGCCAGATCAATAATGATAAAGTTTATTTTAGAAATAATTCAGAATCTGCCGAAATTATAGTGGATGGGATGATGATGAGTGATTTAACAGGAATATCTGATATCCGATCTGAAGATCTAGAATCCGTTGTTCTGATTAAAGATGCATCAGCTGCGCTCTATAGTATGAATGGTGGTGCTGGAGGTGTTATTTTAATAAAGATGAAAGAAGGAGGTAGTTTTAAACGCCAAGTGCCAGGAGTTGTATCTATAATGCCACTTGGCTATCAGGATGAAGCTTTGTTTTATATGCCTAAATATGAGGTGGATTCTGTAAGAAAATCTAATAATTACGATTTGCGATCTACAATCTACTGGAATCCAACAGTACAAATTGATTCCACAAATAAAGCACAGATTAAATTCTATGCTGCCGATCTCGAAACAAACTATACATATATTATCGAAGGTATTACTAAACAAGGCGAAATATGTAGAACTGTTGGTACTATTCGTAGAAAAGAAGAAGAGTAATTATTAGAAAATGCTTGGAAATACAAATCAAATATGTAATATAATAGATCTCAGTTTACTTAGTTGTTCCTGCTCGTTATTTTAAAGATTATATTCCTGTAATTTTCCAAAATTCGAATTGGCTAATTACAATTGTAACAGCTAAATAAAACATGATATTATAGAGTACATTCATCAAGATTTACGTGATAAAGAAACCTCCTAACTTAGCGTTTGTCGATTAAAACGAATCGACTTGGGTGTCGAGGGGAGAAAGAAAATTACACATTGGAACAGATTATCCCATTTTTATGGATTAAAACTATGCACAATAAAGTGCAAAACTAAAATAGCTTCTATGTCTACTAATTCGATTAAACTTTTGGTTGGACATAATGTTTGCAAAAAGTAGTCATCAACAGCTATGTATTTTGATATTTTGTTGAATTTTCTCTTCATTTTCTATGATTTTCCAAAATCATAAATATATTTGTGCTTTAACCCACAGCAAAATGACCATAGACCAGAATATACTTGAGAAGATCCGAAAAGGAGATGAAAAAGGTTTAGACCTTTTATTCTCACGTTATTATAAACCTTTGGTTTTGTTTGCTAATGCCTATGTAAACAATATTCATACTGCCGAGGATGTTGTTCAAGAGCAGATCATTAAATTTTGGAACGATCAGCTGTACGATAAAATTCCAACTAATAATCTTAGTACCTACCTTTTTGCCTTGGTGAAAAATACTTCTATAAATCAGATTAAGAAGATTGATGTATTATCAAAAACGGCAGGATTTTCCCACTTTGATATCGCCGAAGAAGATGCCAAAAAACTTGCAGAAGAAGGCATCAGCATAGTGAAAGAAGCATTGGCCGAACTACCGATAAAAACTCGTTTGGTTGTGGAGAGCATCATGATACAAAATTTGAAATACAAAGAGGCAGCAGAAGAATTAGGCGTTTCGGTAAACACAATAAAAACGCTTTTGAAGAGTGGCTTGCAAAAATTAAAAGTGAGTTTAGAAGACCATAAAGATCTTTTCTATTTATTTTTCATGTAGGAATATTAATAAAAAATAATCCATATATCGATTTTCTTTTCCCAACTACATACTCCATATCATCAGAATTTGCTGAGGTAAATGTTTTTTTGATTTATTAAATGTCCGTTTTTATAGGGATTCTAAAATAATTCTAAAAAAACTTGCATTTTCATTCACCCATTTGAATATGTTTTTTGTTTCACTAACAAATTGAGAAATAAGATGACCCCAAACGAAGATATCATACAAGATGTAATAAGCTATTTAGAAGAAAAAGCATCTGATCAGCAAATTGAAAAACTACATGTGTGGCTGGCTAAAGACGAAAATAATAAGGCTAGTTATCGAAGTATTGTCGAAGCTTATTATCGCGTGAACAACATAAAAAAATGGGATGAGGTAAATGTTTTTGCGGCTAAAACAAAAGTGGATGCAAGTTTGCTAAAGAAAAGAAGATTTCCATATTGGTCGGTAGCTGCAAGCATCATTCTTTTATTTGGTTTAAGTATTACCTTACTTTTAACTGATATTTTTGATGGACAAAAATTGGCAGAGACGATTCAAATTGAACCTGGGAAAAAAGGTGCGGAGTTAATTTTATCAAATGGTAAAAGTGTTCAGGTAATGAATGCACAAAAAATGTTAACAGAGGAGGATGGCTCTCTTGTTCAGGTAGATTCGCTAAAAGGTATAGTGTATGAAAATCAAAATGCAGACAGCTATGAGTTGATTTACAATACTATAAAGGTGGCAAGAGGACAGGAGTTTAATTTGCAATTGGCAGATGGAACAAGGGTGTGGTTGAATGCAGAATCGGAGTTGAGATACCCAGTAAAGTTTGTGGCTAAGAACCGTAAGGTATATTTAAAAGGAGAGGCTTATTTCGAGGTGGCGCATAACAAAGAAAAAGTTTTTGTAGTAAATTCTTTCAATCAGGATGTGAGCGTATATGGTACCAAATTCAATATTAATGCTTACGATAAAAACCTAATAAAAACAGTGTTGGTCGAAGGAAGTGTAGGGGTGAAAATAGAACGTAACGAGGAAGAAAAGAAAATGATACCAGGTGACTTGTTGCTTGCGAATACGATGGATGCAAGTATGGCAACCAAACAGGTAAATGTTTATCCATATATCGCATGGAAAGATGGAAATTTTCTGTTTCAAGATGAAAGTTTGGAAGAGATAATGATACGATTGGAAAGATGGTATAAGGTGAAAGTCTTCTTTGAGGATAATGAAGCAAGAAAGATTCTATTTGTAGGTGATTTAAAACGTTATACTAAAATCGATAAATTATTGTATTTCATGGAGAAATCATCGAATGCCTCTTTTGAAATTAAAGGAGATGTAATTGTAGTAAAATCGAATTAAAAGAAAAACGGAAAGTTCTACAAAAACTTTCCGTTCAAATCAATCCGG